>JAIIAN010000002.1 GCA_022717655.1 Bacillota bacterium
TTCTTTTTATCGAATCTCTTATCTAATTTTATAAGATTGTAACAGATTTTTCTAATTAATGATAAATTTTGCATTGCCTTTTTAACTTTTACTTTACATGCATCTTCTCGAAAATGTACATCTAGTACCCAGTGAAGATTATTTTCGATTTCCCAATGCCCTCGTACAATATGTGACATCTCTTCTGCACTTATATTTTGATCCAGTATATAGTATCTCATCTCGATGCTTCTTTTCCCATCAACTTCCCTTATACTTTCTACTTTCCCAATAGATTTTAAATCTTTCCAATTATCCCTCCCTGATAAATACTCTATATCGGATGATATCAGATATTTTCGTTTTTCTATTCTTTCTTCTTGAAGTTTCATAAAAAATGCCATATTTTCTGCATCTGTGTAGCCACATAAAACAGCATAAATACTCATAACTACAATATTCACTAGTTCATGTTTTAAGCCACGATTATCTCTACTATCTGGCAACTTTGAAAAATACATTTTCATCTCCATCATAAAAATCACCACTTTTCTTTTATTATAACTGAAAAGTGATGATTATAATAGTAATTATTTTTTATGCGTTTGCCCTGGAATGGAGATACTTTTGTATTTTACAATTCAGTGTGCTGTGCTATAATTATGTTAACTAAAGATAATTTTAGATATTATTATTTTTAACCAATAAAGCGAAAGCAGTTCAAGGTGTCATCTATATCTATAACAGTGTACGAAACAGTATCAGAACATATCATAATTATTTTAAAGATGGGAGATAAGTATGCGAAAAAAAACACTACTAAAAAGCAACACTCAAAAGAATGCCAGAAAGAGAACAAAAAAAACAACCGTTTCAACAGCGAAAACAACGGCTGTTAATCAGACAACAGTCGAAAAAACAGAACCTGTTGAATCAAACAATCTGACGGAACAGACAAAACCTGTTGAATCAAATAATCTGGTTGAAATACCAGATCTGGGATCACGAAGAAGCGTAGCTTTTATCGGCTCAGAATGTTATCCATTTGTTAAAACCGGTGGATTGGGGGATGTAATGTCAGCACTTCCAAAGGCTCTGGCAAAATTAAATATTGATGTGAAAGTCATCATTCCAAGATATAAATGTATCCCTCAGAAATTTCAGGAAAAGATGGAATATAAAGGTTCCTTCTATATGGATCTCTGTTCAGATGGAAAACAGTACTATGTGGGAATTATGGAATATCAGGAAGATGGTGTTGTCTATGATTTTATAGATAATGACGAGTTCTTTTCCTGGGGTAATCCATATACAAATCTCATAGATGATATTCCAAAATTCTGTTATTTTTCAAAAGCTGCTCTTGCAGCACTCAATTATCTGGACTGGACTCCGGATGTGGTACACTGCCACGACTGGCAGGCGGCATTGGTACCGCTTTATTTGAGAACCTGCTTTGAAAATACGAATGTAGGACGTGCAAGTGCAATTCTTACCATACATAATCTGAGATTCCAGGGTGTCTATGACAGAAAAACAATACAATACTGGTCAGGACTTCCGGATTATGTGTTTAATAAAGACTGTATGGTTCAGAACTGGCTGGATGCAAATATGTTAAAGGGTGGTATCACTTATTGTAATAAAGTGACAACTGTAAGTAATACTTATGCCTGGGAAATTCAGACAGATGAATATGGAGAGGGTCTTGCCGAGCATTTAAGATATCACAAAGATAAAATTTTAGGAATTGTGAACGGTATTGATACAGACATCTGGAATCCGGCAACAGATAAACTGTTAAAAGCAAATTATGATACGAAGTCAGCAATAAAGAATAAAGTAACAAATAAGAAAGCACTTCAGGAATCTTTAGGACTGGATGTAGATGAAAATAAGATGGTGATTGGACTGATTTCACGTCTTACAAATCAAAAAGGGCTGGACCTTGTAAATGCTGTCATTCCAGGTATCATGGATGAATATACACAGGTGGTTGTTCTTGGTACTGGAGATGCTGAGTATGAAAACACATTCCGTTATTATGAGAATAAGTATAAAGGCAGTTTCTGTGCGTATATTGCGTATAATGAAAATGTGGCTCACAATATCTATGCAGGATGTGATGCACTTTTGGTTCCATCAAGATTTGAACCATGTGGACTTACACAGCTCATTGCGATGAGATATGGTGCAGTTCCAATTGTCAGAGAAACAGGAGGACTGAAAGATACGGTTCAGCCTTATAATGTATTTGAGAATACAGGAAATGGTTTCACATTTGACCGATATGAAAGCGGACTGCTTTACGATGCAGTCAACAGAGCAAAAACTCTTTATTTCGAGAATCGGAAATGCTGGGATGATATGGTAATTCGTGATATGGAGAAAGATGTTTCCTGGGAACAGAGTGCAAAACAGTACAAGGATATGTATGTAGGACTGACACCGAGATATTAAAAGGTGCTCAGGTTGTCAGAGTAAGTGCAGTTAAGGCACCATAGAGATTAGAGTGAAAGAAAAAATCTGGATGGTTTTTATCAGGAGAAGTGAAAACTCCTCCTGATAAACTGCTCCCAACTGATAATTTTAGGTCCAGTCGCTTTCTGCTTCTTTTAGTTTATTTATTAAAGTTTCCTTGAGAACAGAAAAAGCTGGAAGGAAACTATCTCGTATTAACATAATCATTTCATCGATTTCATCTTCATTATAGATATGCACAGAAGTATTACGTTTTTTTAACATAAGCAACCATACTTTTGAATCTTTTAAAAATCCAATTTTGTAACCAAGTTGTAGGATTTCTCGTGGAGAGCCAGTAGAAGCATCTTCGACACCATGTATTTTCATAACTTCCTGCAAAGCTTTCCATGCAAGTTCAAAAGTAAGGTTAAATTGTCCAATAATACCTGTTCGGTATATATCATTTGTTTCTGCAAGCTTAAAATCGGCATTTGCTAATATGGTCAGACAATTTGAAAAATTATCAAGTTTTTTCATAGATTGTAACACCATCCTTTTCTATTTCTTGTTTTAATTCATTTGAAATTGATGAGTCTGCTTCTACAATATCAAACATTAAAAGAGAATTTATATTTTCTTTAACATCCCAATAAAAATTGTCAAAATCTCCACCGTATACAGCAATATCAATATCACTTCTTTCTGTATGAGTTCCTCGTGCACGTGAACCAAACAGTATGATTTTGTTTATAGAATTCTTTTGTGCGAAAGAAGAAAGTTCTTTCCAAACCTGCTCTGGCAGGTTGTATTTCATGTCAAATCCCCCTTTTAATAGAATAAGAACTTATAATCAAGATTTTTTTCAGCATAGCATAGTTTTAACGAATAAACAATCACAAATTTGAGATACTTTTGTATTTTACCATGTCGAATCTAAATGTGTGGTAGAATAGTGTCATGGGTATTCAGAGATATCTTTGCAGAAAATCATATTGGAGGAAGTGGAACATGCAGAAGATATTAGTGGTAGAAGATGATTGTGATTTGAATTAGGCAATCAAATAACCGAGAATTCCCGCCCTAATTCTTAAAGAAGGAATAATTAGTTTACCAGTTTAATGGATTGCAGTCATCTTCCCCATCTGTATCAATAATATTCTGGCAGTGAGCAATTTTATCGGAAAGGCAGTCAATACGACGCTGTAATTTAGTTAATTCTTTTTCGGATTCAGATTTCAGGTTTATCAATATGTTTTTTCTTTCTTCAATAGAGGATTTACCCATTTGGCATAAAGCGAAATAGTGACGGATTTCCGGTATGGAAAGTCCACTTGCCCGTAAGAACTTGGCTGCCTGCAGCCAGTTTAAAGATTCTTCGTTAAATATCCGGTTACCATTTTTATCATGTCGTAGATTGGGAACTAATCCCATATCACAGTAATGTCGGACAGTGTGTACGGTCAGATTTAATTTCTGACACATATCTTTTATTGTATAATCCATAGAGTTTTCAATCCTCACTTTCAACGTAAATATCAATATAAAAAATGAATTCATAAAAAATTTACAAAAAAATTGTTGCCCTCGTGTGACCCGAGGGGATTATGGTTACTATAACACATAAATCAGATTTAGCAAGCAGAAAGGAATACAAAATGAAGAAAGTTGTTATTTTTGGAGCAGCAGGTCATACAGGAAAATATATTACAAAAAAAATGAAAGCAGAGAAAGATATTGAATTATCCGTGTTTGTCAGAAATCCTGATAAATTTGGTGATATGGATCTTACAGGTGTAAATGTGATACAGGGAGATGCTTTAAATGCAGTAGATGTAGAAAAAGCAATGAACGGGCAGGAAATTATGCTGTGTTCGCTGGAAGGCGATGTTCTTGCTATGGCAAAGAATATCGTATCAGCACTTGAAAAAACTTCCGTGAAACGAATTATCTGGATTACCGGAATGGGAATCCACCATGAAATCACAGGTATAAGAGGCATTATGTTAAATATGTTAGCGAAGCAAAGACCGGAGTATATTGAAGCGGCAGATGCGATTGCGAAAAGTACAGCAGTTACGACACTTCTTCGTTGTCCGGGAATTAAAGATGGGGATAATACAAAGTACTTTCTTACAAAAGAGGGCGAACAGCCGGCACATAAAAATATTGAAAGAGCCGGAATCGCACAGTGTATGTATGACCTTATCGAGGACGAAACGCTTGGATTAAATGAAAGTCTTGGAATTACAAATTAGACCTATTCTGCTGAAGAACTCAGAGTATTTGTAAACAGTATTAAAAAAGTTGGAGGTACATTGTGAGCAAACAGATTTTAATTATAATATAAAAGGAAGCCCAAGAAAAAATGGAAATACATCAGCTATGGCAGATGCGTTCGCAAAGGGTCGGATATTCGAAAGATATTTGGATTGGGAGAAAAAGAGAAAGCTAAAGCATCTCGACTTCTTACCAATTCTGTTGAAGGAGGATATATTAAAGTAATGGATCCGGATACTGCACCAAGGTATAAAAAATATATTCCATATTGGGCATAATTTAAGTTTCGCTAAGTTTCACTAAGTTTTGCATTTGCAGATCGCCAGTGCTTCTTAGGCTCAAATTTCCCACAATCATCACAAGTATAAGACCAGTTGATTTTCCATTCAAAATATTCATCTCTGGTAATTTCACTGTATTTCAGTTCATCCATCCGAACCACCCATTCTTTCAGAAAAGCAATTCCATCATTTCTGAAACCTTCTGTTTGATCGTATCATAGAGTGTATATGGATTAACGTCAAGTGCCTTTGTCATCTTATCGACCAGCTCTTTTTTGAGAGATACGAATCTCAGATTTAGTTTGTAAAATAGAGAAAAGGTGGAGGTTAGTTTTTCGTTTCAGTGCTTTGAAAAAAATCTTAAAAAATTAGCACTCGCCTCTTGACAGTGCTAATAATTAGTGTTATATTTGCAATAGAACAAGAAAACAATAGCCTTTGATATAGATGGAGGGATTTTTATGAACATTAGCAAATTTACACAGAAATCACTTCAGGCAGTACAGGATTTGGAAAAGACTGCTTATGAATTTGGTAACCAGGAAATTGAGCAGGAACATTTAGTTTATAATCTGGTGCATCAGGAGGACAGCCTGATACTGAAGCTGATTGAAAAAATGGAGATTCAGAAAGAACATTTCCTGAATCGTATTGAACAGGCATTAAATGCCAGAACCAAAGTGTCAGGAGGACAGCCATACATTGGACAGTATTTGAATAAAGCACTGGTCAGTGCAGAGGATGAAGCCAAAGCGATGGGAGACGAATATGTCTCTGTTGAACATTTATTTCTGGCACTTTTAAATAATCCGAGTCCGACCATGAAATCATTCTGGCAGGAATATGGAATCACAAGGGAACGTTTCTTACAGGCATTAAGCACAGTAAGGGGAAATCAAAGAGTGACTTCAGATAATCCGGAAGCAACGTATGATACCTTAAATAAATACGGTCAGGATTTGGTGGAAAAAGCAAGACAGCAGAAACTTGACCCTGTTATCGGCCGTGATGCCGAAATTCGAAATGTCATTCGTATTCTTTCAAGGAAAACGAAAAACAATCCGGTTTTAATTGGTGAACCTGGTGTTGGTAAAACCGCAGCCGTAGAGGGACTGGCACAGCGTATTGTGCAGGGTGATGTTCCGGACGGTTTAAAAGATAAAAAGATTTTTGCTCTGGATATGGGAGCACTGGTTGCAGGTGCAAAATATCGTGGTGAATTTGAGGAACGTTTAAAAGCAGTACTCGAAGAAGTCAGAAAGAGTGAAGGAAAAATTATTCTGTTTATCGATGAACTTCATTTGATTGTAGGTGCTGGTAAAACAGAGGGCGCAATGGATGCCGGAAATATGTTAAAACCAATGCTTGCAAGAGGTGAACTGCATTGTATCGGTGCAACTACTCTTGATGAATATCGTCAGTATATTGAGAAAGATGCGGCGCTTGAAAGACGATTCCAGCCGGTTATTGTAAATGAACCGACTGTTGAAGATACGATTTCAATTCTTCGTGGATTAAAAGAGCGTTATGAAGTATTCCATGGCGTAAAGATTACAGACAGCGCTTTGGTTGCAGCAGCAACATTATCAAATCGTTATATTTCGGACCGTTTCTTACCGGATAAAGCGATTGACCTGGTAGATGAAGCTTGTGCATTGATTAAAACAGAACTTGATTCTATGCCGGCAGAACTCGATGAGTTAAATCGTAAATTGATGCAGATGGAAATCGAGGAAGCAGCACTGAAAAAAGAAAATGACCGTTTGAGTCAGGACCGTCTGGTAGAACTGCAGAAAGAAATGGCAGAACTGCGTGATGAATTTAATGGAAGAAAAGCTCAGTGGGATAATGAAAAAGCTTCTGTTGAGAAATTGTCTAAACTGCGTGAGCAGATTGAAGATATGAATAAACAGATTCAGAAAGCTCAGAGAGATTATAATCTCGATGAAGCGGCAAGACTGCAGTATGGAGAAATGCCAAAACTGCAAAAACAGCTTGAAATCGAAGAAGAAAAAGTGAAAAATCAGGATTTATCTCTGGTACATGAAAGTGTAACTGATGATGAAATCGCAAGAATTATTTCAAGATGGACCGGTATTCCGGTAGCAAAACTGACCGAAGGAGAAAAAACAAAAATCCTTGGTCTGGAAGACGAACTGCATAAACGTGTCATCGGACAGGACGAAGGAGTTACAAAAGTAACCGATGCCATTATCCGTTCCAAAGCCGGAATTAAAGACCCGACGAAACCAATCGGTTCGTTCCTGTTCCTTGGGCCAACCGGTGTTGGTAAAACAGAACTGGCTAAAACTTTGGCAGCAACCTTGTTTGATGATGAGCAGAATATGGTGCGTATCGATATGAGTGAATACATGGAGAAATATTCCGTGTCTCGTTTAATCGGAGCGCCTCCAGGATATGTTGGCTACGAAGAAGGCGGTCAGCTGACCGAAGCAGTCAGAAGAAAACCATATTCCGTAGTCTTATTTGATGAAATTGAAAAAGCGCATCCGGATGTCTTTAATGTATTGTTACAGGTATTAGATGATGGTCGTATCACAGATTCCCAGGGACGTACCGTAGACTTTAAAAATACCATTCTGATTATGACATCCAACATTGGTTCTCCATATCTGTTGGATGGAATTGAAGAAAATGGTGAAATCAGTCAGGATGCAAGGGATAAAGTAGATGTAGAACTGCGTGCTCATTTTAGACCAGAATTTTTGAATCGTCTGGATGAAATTATCATGTTCAAGCCATTGACCAAAGATAATATTGGCGGAATTGTTGATTTGCTTGTGGCTGATTTGAACCGCAGATTAAGAGACCAGGAATTATCTTTACGCTTGACAGATGCAGCAAAAGACTATATTATTGAGGGCGGATATGACCCGGTATATGGCGCTCGTCCTCTGAAGAGATATCTGCAGAAATATGTGGAAACACTGACTGCAAAACTGATTCTTTCCGGAAATGTAAGAGCGGAAGATACAATAGTCATAGACGTAGAAAATGGAGAATTGACCGCGAAGCGTGAAGAAGGAGTAAAGTAAAATGATACCAAAAGACCCAATGATTTTGTTAAGTTTTGTAAATTTGAAACTGAGAGATTTCTATTCTTCTTTAGATGATATGTGTCAGGCAATGGACTTAGACAAAAAAGAATTAGAGAAGAAACTGGGCAGTATTGATTATACTTACGATAAAGGATGCAATCAGTTTGTATAAAAACTGAGAAAACGGCTTTCAAGTGATGAGCTTGAGAGCCGTTTTTTATTTCATAGGAAACTTCGTCCTATGAAATAAAAACGCTCCGTGAGAAGCGCACTGCGGCGGAGTGGAAAAATGTTGCATAGCAACCCGCCGCAGGCGGAGAATCTCGCAAGCGAGATTCTTTAAAATTAAAATTCTTCCGTCACTTCTACTACAATCTCATGTTCTTTACAGTAATCCAGATATTTCTGTTTTGGCTCAGTATCCGTAATCAGATATTGAATTTCATCAAGTGGACAATAAGTCATGAGTGCAAATTTTCCAAATTTTGTATGGTCAGAGAGTAAAAATCGGGTCTGACTGTTTTCAATAACGGTTTTTTTGATGGCATATTCATCGGCCGAGGCATTGGTAAGCCCATTTTGAATACTAACGCCGGTGGATGCCATAAATGCTTTCATAATGTTATAAGTGCGCAGATAGGTTGGAATTTCACTTCCGACAAAGGATAGCGTATCACGGTTTAGCGTGCCGGGAAGAGAAATAATCTGCAAATCCGGATATTGTACGGCTTTCATATAAATTCTCAGACTGTTTGTAATAATCGTACACGGAACATGCGCCAGATAATCTACCATATTTAAGCAGGTTGTTCCGGTATCAATGTAAATAATGTCGCCTTCTTTTACAAAAGAGGCGGCTTTTTTTGAGATGTTATCTTTTTCTGTATTTAAGACAGTGTGGCGTTTTTCATAAGGAACGAGTGGGGTATCGGATGGCGGTGCTTTAAAGGAAACACCTCCGTATACTTTTTCTACGACGCCTTTTTTTACCAGTTCTTCAATGTCGCGGCGTATGGTGTTTTTGGATACAGCGAATTTTTCACAGAGTACATCTAAGGAAACCAGTTTTTCTTCTTCTATATAACGTTCAATTAAGTCAATTCGTTTGGTTCTCATATTAAACCCTCTTTCAAAAAGTTGTTTTGTGAGTATTATTGTATAATATTTTGAGTAACTTGTGAAGCAAAATTTAAAAATTTTGAAAAAGCTATTGACGAATCACCAAAAAGATGATAATTTATAATCAAGAATTAACCAAAAGATATTCAAAATATTATCAAGAAAAGAAGAGGGAGAAGTTATGAAAAAAGAAAGGACAGGAGCGGTTACAAAATATCTGATACTGGTATTTGGTGCGTTTGCCATTTTCTTTACTGGTTATCCACATATCTGGTCGATTTACCAGCCGTATGCAATGGAATTAACCGGATGGAGCCAGGGTCAGACATCGATGTGTTTTTATCTGAGTTTTGTCACATTTGTACTCGGAAATATTGTAGGAGGGAGAATTCAGGATAAGAAAAATCCAAAGATTGCAATCGTATCGGGAGGTGCAATTTTTACAGCCAGTATTTTGTTAAGTGCACTGGCACTGAGACCATCACCGATCATGATGTATATCACGTATGGATTGTTACAGGGGTTTGGACAGGGAATGATTTATACAACCATTCTTTCTACCGCACAGAAATGGTTTCCGGGAAGAACCGGATTTTCATCGGGCGTGATTGTAACGGCAAACGGTCTGTTTGGATTTTTCATGGCACCGGTTTCGAGAAGTTTGCTTTCTGGAGTTGGAATTGAAAAAACATTTTTAGTAATCGGAACATTAATTGGAATCTCCTGGATTTTGGCAAGTATCTTTATCCGAAATCCAAAAACAGAGGAAGTTGGAACAGGCAGTGCACAGGCAGGTGGAAAGCCGGTGTATACAGGAAAACAGTATACATCCGGAGAAATGTTTCGTACAAAGAAATTTTACTTCCTGCTTGCAACTATGATGTTTGGTTTAATTCCATATCTGATTTTATCTCCATTGTCACAGACGGTACAGATGGACAGGGGAATCAGTGCTTCCGTTGCAGTTGCAGCGGTTATGGCAGGTTCGGTCTGTAATGCAGCTACAAGGCTTTGTCTGCCGACAGCAGCGGATAAAGTAGGAAGAATTATCTGTGTAAAAGTAGTATTGGTAGTAGCAGTGATTGCAATGTTACTCTTAGTATTTGCACCGGCAGGAATTACAACTGTATGCGTTGTGATGATGTATGCCTGCTATGGTGGAATTATGGGAAGTTTCCCATCCTTATCAAGCTCTATTTTTGGAATGAAACATTCCGGAGAAAATTATGGATACGTTATGTTTGGAATTGCAGTGGCAACTTTAAGTGCACCGGCAATTACCAATACGGTACTTGGAAATGGATACGACATCAATGTTGTATTTGCCATTGGAGCACTTAGCGCAGCACTCGCATTAATTTCTCTGATTTTATTAGAGCGGGAAATTAAAAATGAAAAAGCAAATGCATGTCAGACAGTAGTCTGTCAGGAAGGAGAATAATTATGGCACTTGTAAAAATGAAAGAATTACTCGAAAGAGCACAGAAAAATAATATCGGATGCGGAGCATTCAGCGTTGGAAATATGGAAATGGTACGAGGTGCAGTCCGTGCAGCAGAGGAATTAAATACAACGATTATTCTTCAGATTGCAGAAGTACGTCTGAAACATTCTCCACTGCATCTGATGGGACCGATGATGATTCAGGCTGCAAAAGAAGCAAAGGTAGATGTTGCCGTTCATCTGGACCACGGTCTTACCTTTGAGACAGTACAAAAGGCTCTGGAACTTGGATTTACTTCCGTTATGTTAGATGCATCCACACTTCCGTTTGAGGAAAATATTGCAAATACCAAAAAAGTAGTAGAACTGGCAAAACAATACGGAGCAACTGTAGAAGCCGAACTTGGTCTGGTTGGTGGAAGTGAAGATGGAAGCTGTGACCACGGAATCCGCTGTACCGACCCTGACGATGCAAAAGTTTTTGCAAAAGAGACAGGAATTGACGCATTGGCAGTTGCAATTGGAAACGCACATGGAAATTATCCGGTTGCGCCGACACTGGCATTTGATGTGCTTGAAAAGATTCACGAAAATGTAGACATTCCGCTGGTACTGCATGGCGGAAGCGGAATTACAGACAGAGACTTCCAGAAAGCAATTTCACTTGGAATCAGAAAAGTAAATATTGCAACAGCAAGTTTTAACAGTTTGACAAAGAAAGTAGAAGAATATATTGCTTCTAATGAAAAGCATAACTACTTTGACTTAAATACAGCAATGACAGAGGGAACTTATGAAAATGTCAAACGACATATTCAGGTTTTCAATACACCATTTCAGCAGGACTAAATAAGACCTGTCGAAATAAAAATGCCATTTGGTAAATTGTTCTAAGAAGAAAAAGCCGGTTTTTGAGATAGAAAACTGGCTTTTTCTTCTATATTAATGTGGTTATTAATGTAGTTGTGCTATGAATGAAATAAATTAAATTATAAGATAGAATACGCTATTCCTGATTGGAAAACAGACTTAAATGTTCCTCAAGCAGTTCCTGATAGAGCTGGGAAAAAGTCCAGAAGCAGTTTTGCGGAGTCAGGATTGCTTTTAAATCAACGGCAGGAGTTTCGCCGTTTCGCATAGAGGCAAGCAAAAGGTCGAGACTGGTATTTGGAAAATAGCAGAGAATCAGAACATCCTGACAGACAGCAGAAATGTTTTCCAGAATAGAAGTTTTGTGAACTGGAAATCCTTTTACTTTGGCAAGATAACCGACGGTTTGTGTACAGTCTGTTTCAGAAATAGAAATAAAATCTGCGCCAAGGCGTCTTGCAGCTTTTTCGATGGCTTTTTCTTTTTGAGATTGTCCATTTGAGTAATAGAGTATTTTTGGTTTTCGTAACAATAAGATTCCCCCTCTAAAGCTTGATAAGTTTATCTTATACTAGAAAGAAAATATTTTCAATCCATTTTTAGACAATTTGACAAGAGTTGACACAAGTTGTACGAGTAGAGTATACTAAAGTATAGGACTTTACAGTTTTACAGCAGGTGCATTTTAGCGCCTGGACCAAAGAAACCGGACAGAATGAAAAGTGGCAATATTCATCTGTTCTTCTATTACAAATGTGAGGGATAAAAAGTGGCAAATATTAAAGTACATCTTTTGGGCCGCCCTTATGTGGAAATGGATGAGGAGAGAGTAAACTTTCCATATAAGAAAGCGGAGGGCTTTTTTTACTATTTGTGTGTGAAAAAGACAGCAACGAGAGAGGAAATTATATCTGTGCTGTGGGGGGCAGACAACGAAAATGTTGGAAGAAAAAACCTCAGAGAAGCAGTCTATCAGATAAAAAAACTCTTAGGAAAAGAAATCCTTGTGACAGTGGGTCATACAAGCATTTCTCTTAATCCGGAATGTATGCCGGAAATTGACTGGGATAATCTCGACGATGAGAACTTGCTTGATGCGGAGGAGCAGGGATTTCTTTCTCATTTCATGATTAAAAACAGTTATGAATTTGAAGAATGGATTTCTTCTATGCAGGAACAGTATAATAAACGGTTTGTGAAAGTAGCACGTGAAAAACTGTATCAGGCGGATGCAACCAAAAATATGGAAGAAATTCAGAAATACAGTAATATTTTATTAAAACAAGACCCATATAATGAAAAACTGTATTATGAAATTATGGATATTTATGCATTAAACGGAAATTATAATATGGCAATTAAGCTGTATTATGATTTGGAGAAAATTCTTGCCGATGAACTTGGCGTAGAGCCTTCTTCAGAAGTAACTGAATTATTTCACCGAATTTTTAATGTCAAAGGAAATACAAATTCAGATGGAGTGATATGGAATCTTCCATTCTGGGGACGAAATGAAGAAATTTACCAAATCAGCGAATGTATTGTGGGCGGAGCAAAAGATGGATGCCCGAGATGCGTGGCAATTGGTGGAGAGGACGGTGTTGGTAAATCAGCACTGCTTGATAAAGCGATGCAGATGGTAAAAGGTTATCAGATGATTGGTCTGTACGCTGCCTGCTATCGTGAGGAATCGGAATTCTTTCTTCGTCCATGGAGTGATATTTTCTGGGAAGTGGAACAGCGGGCTGATTATCAGGTGTTAAGAGAATCCATGAGTGAAGAAAAATGGGAACAGCTGGAACATTTCTTTAAGGGAAAAGTTATGGAAGAAAATGGAAAATCCGGTGCACTCAATTATCAGGTGATGGAACAGGCTGTCATTGATATGTTCCGAAAGATTTTGGAGCACAATAAAGTGGTGTTGTTCTTCGATGATATCCAGTGGATGGACCAGACCAGTATTCAGTTATTAAATCGTCTGCTTCTTACCTTTGGAACACATAAGATTCTTTTGATGTGTACCTTTAATCAGGAAAAAGATGCGGATGTAATGGAGTCCTTAAATAACATCGTAAAAAAAGGCTGGCTTCATGTGATTAATCTGTTTCCATTTAATGAAAAAGAAACCAATGAAATTTTATGTAAGTTTCTTCCAGAATTAAGTGAAGATGAAAAGAAACGTCAGAATGTATATCGTATGACAGAGGGAAATGCGTTTTTCCTGATGGAATCGATTAATTTAATGAAAGAAAAAGGATACACCCTTGAAAAATCACAGAAAACGAACAATGTGATTAAGGCACGTCTGGTTGGACTTCCGGAACAGGAATTGGAAGTATTAAATTGTATGAGTCTGTTCCCGGAGAAAGTCAGTATCGAAGAAATTGAACTTCTGCATCTGGATATGGACCGCCTGACAATGGTTCGTGTCTTAGAAAAACTTCAGGAGCGACATTTAATTAAAGAACTTTTAGTAGGCTGGAATGTTTATTATAAATTTGAGCATCAAGTCTTTAAAGAGTATATTTATGACAAGCAGAGCGTAGGTAAAAAGAGAGCATACCATCAGATTTTGGCAGAATATTACGAGGCAAAAGCGACAGGAAAGAAAAATTTTGCGTATCTCCCAATGACAATTCACCACTATGAGAAATGCCATAATTTGGTGAAGGTGTATCAATATAAAATCGCATATTTGAAAGAATATTATACGATAGTCAATGAAAACTTTCCTGTTCTTCATTGGGAGATGGAATATGGCGACGATAACCAGGAATTTTCTTTTCATGCAGACGAGATTTTACGTCTGGCAGAAGAGGTAATCCGGTTTGAAGGAGATTCTCATCAGCTTCAGGAAATGAAAATGGAAATGTATTATGTAAAAGGTCGTTTTGATATTGCTATCGGAGAATATGAAACCGGACTGGCAAATATCAGAGCAAGTGAAGCCATTGCAGAGGCATTAAATGATAAAAAAGCACGTCTGAATAATTATAAACAGATGATTTTCTATGGAATTCAGATAGAGAATCTTCCGTTAGTGAAAAAATATGTGGAAGAGGGAATGAAATTAATCGATGAGACAGATACCGATGAGAAGGGAATTTTTATGAGACTCAAAGGCTGGTATCTGCTTCATGAGGGAAGATATGAAGAAGCCAGAGCACTTCTGACACAGGCCAGAGAATTTTTTGAAAACCGTGATGGAGGAAGCGGACAGTATGCGATGAACATTGCAGCCTGCTATAATTACATCGGAGATGTATGCAGGGAAATGGAAGAGTATCAGTCAGCACTTTCTTATTATAAGATAGCGATAGAAAAAGGAACAGAAAAAGTCGTGACAAACGGTCTGGGACAGTTCTATTCCAATGTAGGTCAGATGTATTATTTCATGGAGAAAAATAAAGAGGCCAGAACTTATCTTGAAAAAGCGATTGCCTGCTTTGAAAAAAATGGTTACTACTGGGGCTTAGAACGTGCCGAGGCATACATGGCACTGGTTCTGCTTCGGTTTGATGAAAAAGACCAGGCAAAGAAGCATTATAAGAAAGCGGTCAGCTTAACAGAAAAAATGAATAATCCGACAACCGTTTCGGTTATTAAACAAATCAGCAAGGAGGCTGGGTTCTAAAAAGAACCAGCTTCCTTTTTTAATTTATAGGAAATTTCGTCATAAGAATTAAAAAATGCTCTGCAGGAATCTATAAATTTTACCAATAACAAAAAAGAAAAAACAAAGTTTTTGAGAAAAAATTTCAACTTACAGTTTTACCATGATAACACACTAATACAAATGTCCGTCTCGTAAAGAATCATGTCCGTGAATTGGGGAATTGTGCCAAAAGTTAAAACAATTCAAAAAAATCAGTTGTGCGTTTTTAACATTTATCGACGTTTTTTTGACACTCTATTAGATATAATTGCACTATAAAATAAACGAAAAGAGGGTGCGATTATGAGCAGTATCGTAATTACAGGAAATGATTTAACATTGGAGCAGCTTGCTTTAATCTGCCGTGAAAACGCAAAAATTGAATTAGCAGAAGAAGCAAAACAGAATATCATTGATTCCAGAAAAGTGGTAGACGATTTAGTAGCGGAGGAGAAAGTCGTTTATGGTATCACAACTGGTTTTGGTAAATTCAGTGACGTTGTAATTTCTCAGGAACAGTGTAAAGAACTTCAGAGAAACTTAATTATTACTCATGCAGTTGGTGCCGGTGACCCATTCCCAATCGATGTGGCAAGGGGTGTTATGTTACTTCGTATCAACAACTTAGTAAAAGGATTCTCCGGTATCCGTTTAGAAACTGTTGAAACAATGGTAAACATGTTAAATAAAGGTGTTACCGCATTTATTCCACAGAAAGGTTCTCTTGGAGCATCTGGAGACTTAGCGCCATTATCACACATGGTTCTTCCTATGATTGGTCTTGGTATGGCTTACTATGAAGGCGAACTGCTTCCGGGAGCAGAAGCTATGAAACGTGCAGGTATTCCTACAATCGAATTATCTGCAAAAGAAGGTCTTGCATTAAACAATGGTACTCAGGCTTTAACAGCAGCCGGTGCTCTTGCTTTATATGATGTATTAAAATTAGTCAAAGTTGCAGATATCGCAGATGCTCTCTGCTTTGAAGCACAGAACGGTGTTGTAGATGCACTTGATCACAGAGTACATGATGTACGTCCTCATTCAGGACAGCTTGCTACTGCAAGAAACCTGTTAAAATTACTCGAAGGAAGCAAAAATACAACACGTCAGGGTGAAATCCGTGTTCAGGATGCTTATTCTCTTCGTTGCTCACCACAGGTTCATGGCGCAAGTAAAGATGCAATCAACTATGTACTCGACCATGTAAATATCGAAATTAACTCTGTAACAGATAACCCGATTATCTTTAAAGAAGACAGAGCTGGTATCTCCGGCGGTAACTTCCACGGACAGCCAATGGCATTAAGCTTTGACTTCTTAGGAATCGCTACATCTGAATTAGCAAATATTTCTGAAAGACGTATTGAACGTCTGGTTAACCCGGCGTACAGCGATCTGCCGGCATTCTTAACACCACACGGTGGAGTTTGCTCAGGATTTATGATTGTTCAGTACTCAGCAGCAGCATTAGTATCTGAAAACAAAGTTCTGGCTCATCCGGCATCTGTAGATAGTATTCCATCTTCAGCAGGTCAGGAAGACCACGTATCTATGGGTATGATTGCAGCAAGAAAAGCCGGAACAATTGCAGAACATGTAAGACGTGTACTCGCTATGGAACTTATGGTAGCTTGCCAGGGTATCGATATGCGTGGTAACAAAGGTCTTGGTAAAGGTACACAGGCAGCGTATGACTTAGTTCGTAAAGAAGTTGCTACCTTAGACCAGGATAGAGAATTATACGGTGATATTAATTACTGTGAAGAAATTATTAAGAATGATGCACTGATTAAAGCAGTTGAGGAGGCAATCAGTGGTTCATTAGAGACAAAATAAAAAAACTAAATATTACGAAAAGAGGGAGGTAATTCTATGCTAAATCCTGTAATCGTAGCAGTACTCTTACTTTGTGTATTGTGTCTGCTGAAAATTAATGTATTACTCTCCATGCTCGTATCTCTGACTGTAGCCGGTCTTATCGGGGGTTTGCCGGTTGTCAGCTCCGGAGATGAAGTGAGCATTATGAGCTGCGTTATCGACGGATTCAGTTCTAACGCAGAAACAGCCTTAGCATACGTATTGCTTGGTACATTTGCTTCTTGTATGGCATATACCGGCATTACAGAAATCTTATCTGTTAAAATTGCAAAAACTGTAAAGGGTAACAGATGGCTTTTACTGGGAATCTTATTAATCATTGCATGTGCATCTCAGAATATCATTCCGATTCACATTGCATACATCCCGATTCTTGTTCCACCATTACTGAGTATGATGAACAAGATGAAACTGGACAGACGTGGTGTTGCATGTACCATCGCATTTGGTCACAAAGCACCATACATCGCTCTTCCATTCGGATTTGGTCTGATTTTCATGACAATCATCCGAGACAACATCAACCAGAATGCAGTAGACTTTGGATGGAAAGTAACAATTGGTGATGTTACAAAAGTAAACTGGATTCTTGCAGTTGCTATGCTTATCGGTCTTGCAATTGCCGTATTCATTACATACAGAAAACCTCGTGAATATCAGGATATCAAATTAGAGGGACAGCATGAATTAGAAAGCCTGAAATTAGAATACAAACATTGGATTACACTCTTAGCAGCACTCGTAATCGTAGTTCTTCAGGTTAAATTTGGTTCTCTTCCTGTAGCAGCATTCGGTGGACTTTTAGTTATGTTCATACTCGGAGCTGTAAAAGTAAAAGATATTGATGAACAGTTCAACGGCGGTATCAAATTAATGGGCTTCATCGCATTCGTAATGCTTGTAGCAGGTGGATTTGCGAAAGTCTTAAACAGCACAGGTGCTGTAGAAGAACTGGTTGACAGTGCAATCAACCTTATGAATGGAAATACATGGGTTGCAGCAACTATCATCACATTAATCGGTCTTTTAGTAACAATGGGAATCGGTACTTCTTTCGGTACAGTTCCTGTACTTGCAGTACTTTACGTTCCGCTGTGTCATAAGATGGGATTCTCACCGGCAGCAACTATCATCCTGATGTCTGCAGCAGCAGCTCTTGGTGATGCTGGTTCACCAGCTTCTGATACAACACTTGGACCTACATCAGGTCTGAATGCAGATGGTCAGCATGACCACATCTGGGATACCTGCGTACCTACATTCCTGCACTTTAACATTCCGTTAATGATTGCAGCAATCGTAGCAGCACAGTTCGTATAAGATGTCTGCATAAAAAAAAGATTGCCATCTGGAAAAGTAACTCCTCATACTTTTCCAATTTGAAAGGGCTCTGCCTTGGGTTTCCAAGGTGGAGCTTTTTTTCATTAAATAAAGTATTTTTTCTGAAACTTTTTTTCGGCAATTCTGCCACATTGACAAAAAAATCAAGGCTTGCTATGATTGATGTAATGATGTGAGTGTCAAAAGTAAATTTTGTCACTCACTGATGTAACCGGATTGCTCCATTGCTATGCAATTCTCGCAATCCTCGAACACCTCAAGCTCCCATAAAATGGCGTATTCACACCATTTTATTTCGTTTTCGGTGTTCGGCGTGTCAATTAAGTATAAATTGCTTTTTGTGCAAGCACAATCGCAATTTATACTTTTGACACTTACATCATGTAATGATTAGAAAGAGAGAGGCTTGAAAAATATGAAATTTACGAAGATGCATGGAATTGGAAATGATTATGTATATGTAAACTGTCTGGAAGAGACTGTAGAAAATCCTTCCGAATTATCCATAAAAGTGAGTGACCGTCACTTTGGAATCGGTTCAGATGGTCTGATTTTAATTAAACCGTCAGAAAAAGCAGATTTTGAGATGGAAATGTACAACGCAGATGGAAGTCAGGGTGCAATGTGCGGAAACGGAATCCGCTGTGTGGCGAAATATGTGTATGATTACGGTTTAACAGATAAAACCAGCATCAGCGTAGATACAAAAAGTGGAATTAAATATCTGGAACTGACTGTGGAAAATGGAAAGGTCAGTCTGGTAAAAGTAAATATGGGTCAGCCAGAATTAGAAGCTGCAAAGATTCCGATGATTTACAAAAAAGAAAAGGTCATCAGCCAGCCTCTTGGCGTAAATGATGATGTTTATGAAGTAACCGCAGTATCTATGGGTAATCCACATGCAGTGGTCTATATGGACGAAATTGAGAAACTGGAGATTGAAAAAATCGGACCGTACTTTGAAAAACATCCGGCATTTCCGGAAGGTGTAAATACCGAATTTGTACATGTCATTGATGAAAATACGGTAGAGATGCGTGTATGGGAACGTGGAAGCGGAGAAACACTGGCATGCGGAACCGGAGCGTGTGCGGTGGCTGTTGCGTGTGTATTAAATGGTTATACGAACGACGAAGTAACCGTAAAACTGCTTGGTGGTGATTTGAAAATTTTCTGGGACAGAAAAGAAAATCTTGTTTATATGACCGGTCCGGCGACTGTTGTGTTTGACGGAGTTATTGAAGCGTAAAAAAATAATTAAGATAAAAACGAAAAGAAAAAAATTTTATCAAATTTAAGTTGAGTAAATACCGTGTAAAACAAGAGGTTTGAGGGGATACTTGATATAAATCGTCAAGATTTGTGCAAGTTTCCCTCTTTTCATGACCGGTAAAATGTGCTATACTGGCTAATACCAAATATGGGATAAAAATAACGAAAGAAATAAAATGTCATACTAGATATAGTGTGACGATAGAGGTGAAAGAAATGGTGTGTATTATAAAAAAAGACGGGACAAAAGAAGAATTTAACGTGCAGAAGATTGTAAGGGCGGTAAATAAATCAGCGGGAAGGATTCTTTATCAGTTTACAGAAGAGGAGATTGATTTTATCTGCCGGTATGCAACAGAAAAAGTAGAAGGCATGGGAAAGCCGGAAATTTCCATACAGGATATGCATAATGTAGTAGAAGGAGCACTTGAAAAAGTAAATCCGGCAGTTGCCAAAAGTTATCGTGATTACCGAAACTACAAACATGATTTTATTCATATGATGGATGAGGTTTATACCAAGAGCCAGTCCATTCGTTATATCGGAGATAAGAGCAATGCAAATACAGACAGTGCGCTGGTTGCAACCAAGAGAAGTCTGATTTTTAATGAGTTGAATAAAGAGCTATATCGTAAATTTTTCATGAACCGCAATGAACTGCAGGCATGTAAAGACGGTTATATTTATATTCATGATCAGTCCGCTCGTCTTGATACCATGAACTGCTGTCTTTTTGATGTGGCAAATGTACTGCGTGGCGGTTTTGAGATGGGAAATGTGTGGTACAACGAGCCGAAGACACTCGATACAGCATTTGACGTAATGGGAGATATCATTTTAAGCACCGCGGCACAGCAGTACGGTGGATTTACTGTTCCGGAAGTGGACAGGATTTTAGCTCCTTATGCAGAAAAGAGTTATAATAAGTACAAAGAAGAATTTTTAAAATATGTAGACCCGGACTGGGAGCTTGCAGAAGAACGTGCAAAACAGTATGCAACCGATAAGGTGCGTCGTGATTTTGACCAGGGCTGGCAGGGAATTGAATATAAATTAAACACAGTCGGCTCATCAAGAGGCGACTATCCATTTGTAACGGTGACTCTTGGACTTGGAATGGGGCGTTTTGAAAAAATGGCAAGTATTTCCCTGCTTGAAGTACATAAAGACGGACAGGGAAAGAAAGACCACAAGAAACCGGTTTTATTCCCGAAAATTGTGTTCTTATACGATGAAGAACTTCATGGACCGGGAAAAGAAGGAGAAGATGTATTTGAGGCAGGAATTTCCTGTTCTGCAAAGACGATGTATCCGGACTGGCTTTCCCTTACCGGAAAAGGTTACATTTCAAGCATGTATAAACGTTATAAAAAAGTCATTAGCCCGATGGGATGCCGTGCATTTTTAAGTCCATGGTATGAACGAGGCGGAATGAAACCGGCAGACGAAAATGATGTTCCGGTGTTTGTAGGCCGATTTAATATCGGTGCAGTCAGCCTTCATCTTCCGATGATTCTGGCAAAAGCACGTGCAGAGAACCGTGATTTTTATGAAGTGTTGGATTTCTATCTGGAAATGATTCGCCAGCTCCATATCCGTACTTATGATTATCTGGGAGAAATGAAAGCATCCACAAACCCACTTGCTTACTGCGAGGGAGGATTCTATGGCGGACATTTAAAACCATCCGATAAAATTAAACCATTGTTAAAGCCAATGACAGCGTCCTTTGGAATTACTGCATTAAATGAACTTCAGGAATTATACAATGGAAAATCCATTCGTGAAGATGGAAAATTTGCTCTGGAAGTGTTACAATATATTAATGATAAAGTAAATCAATTTAAAGAAGAAGACGGTTATCTGTATGCAATTTACGGAACACCTGCAGAAAGTCTGTGCGGATTACAGGTAGAACAGTTCCGTAAAATGTATGGAATCGTAGAAGGAGTTTCTGACAGACCTTATGTCAGCAACAGCTTCCACTGCCATGTAACAGAAGATATCACTCCGATTGAAAAACAGGACTGTGAAGGGCGTTTCTGGGAACTGTGCAATGGTGGAAAAATTCAGTATGTGCGTTATCCGATTGGATACAATGTTGAAGCCATTCGTTCCTTAGTCAGAAGAGCCATGGATTTGGGATATTATGAAGGGGTTAATCTTTCCCTGGCATACTGTGATGACTGTGGACATGAGGAACTTGAGATGGATGTGTGCCCGGTCTGCGGTTCAAAGAACTTGACCAAAATTGACCGTATGAACGGCTATCTTTCTTACAGCCGTGTCCATGGGGATACCCGTTTAAATTCTGCGAAAATGGCAGAAATTGCAGAGCGTAAATCAATGTAACTGTAATCTTATTTTTATCTCATTTAGGACGGAAAAACTGCCGTAAAAGCCGTGATTTTTTTGGTGATATTGCATATTACGTTTTCAGATAAAGTGTGTTACCATTAGTTCGATTTTTGTTTTTTAAAAAATACAAAAAAATAACAGAGGAGATGGAAAACATGGATTCTTACACGTACTTACTTGACTTAGCATTGATTCTAATCAGCACAAAACTGCTCGGGCTTCTCACCAGAAGGGTAAAGATGCCGCAGGTAGTTGGTGCACTGCTTGCCGGACTGATATTGGGTCCAGCTTGTCTTGGTATCTTAAAAGAGACGGAATTTATTCATCAGGTTTCCGAAATTGGCGTTATCGTGCTGATGTTCTGTGCCGGACTTGAAACAGACATCGGTGAATTAAAAAGAACAGGAAAGGCATCCTTTATCATTGCACTTATGGGTGTATTAGTACCGCTTGTGGGCGGATTTGGAATTGCATGGATTTTTAACCGTCCAGGCATGATTGAATCTACTGCAACTGCAAGTACAACACTCCAGAACTTTTTTATTGGTGTTATCTTAACCGCAACCAGTGTTAGTATTTCCGTTGAAACCTTAAAAGAAATGGGAAAACTGAACACAAAAGCAGGAAATGCAATCCTTGGAGCGGCAGTTATCGATGACATTCTTGGTATCATTGCCTTGACTGTAATCACAAGCCTTGCAGACCCGAGTGTCAATGTAGCAATGGTATTTGTAAAGATTATCGGTTTCTTTGTATTCGTTGGTGTGGGCGGATATATCATCCACGCAATTTTTCAGAAATGGGTGCAGGGATACGAAAGAGATTTACAACGTTTTGTTATTGTATCATTTGTAATCTGTCTCCTGTTTTCTTACTGTGCAGAGCAGTTCTTCGGAGTTGCAGATATCACAGGGGCATTTTTTGCAGGACTGATTATCACAAATACAACCCATACAAACTATATTGCAAGAAGATTTAATATTCTTTCTTACATATTGTTATCCCCAGTATTCTTTGCAAGTATCGGTATTCAGGTCGAACTTCCGGATATGAGTGCAATGATTATTATCTTTGCAGTAGCATTGGTTGTTGTAGCAGTACTGACCAAAGTAATCGGATGTGGGCTGGGAGCAAAATTGTGTCATTATTCGACACAGGACTGCTTAAGAATTGGTGCAGGTATGATTTCACGAGGTGAGGTCGCTTTGATTGTTGCCTCAAAAGGAAATGCAGTTGGTTTGATGCCATCCTCCTTACTTGGTCCGGTTGTTATCGTGGTTGTTATTACAACTATCATTTCACCAATCTTCTTAAAGATGACCTTTGCTTCAAAAGGAGATGAGAAAGCAGATTACGTGAAAAATGAGTATACAAAAGTTATGGCAGACCATTCTCCGGCAGATGCGACTCGATTTGTGAAAAGATTAAAGAAAAAATAAATGAATATTTATTGAACGGATGAGAAAAAGGCAGTGTAAGCTGTCTTTTTCTTTTTTGGTCTTTAAAAAATAAAATAGGATGTGTATAATCAATTCTGTATTGTATGATTTAAGATGTACTCTCAAAATTTTCTTGTATTTAAAGTTATAAGAGGATTCTGAAAGTAGATATAGAAACAAAAAGAGGAAAAGAAATTTATGAAAACAGTATTAGTTGCAATCAATGCAAAATATATTCATTCCAATCTGGCGGTTTACAGTCTGCGTTCTTATGCAGAAACCTTTGGATATGAACCGGAATTATTGGAATTTACAATTAATCAGCAAAAAGACCAGATTTTAAAGGGAATCTATGAGGCAAAGCCAGACCTGCTTTGTTTTTCCTGCTATATCTGGAATCTTTCTTATGTGGAAGAAATCATAGAGGATATTAAAAAAATTCTGCCAGAGGTTACAATCTGGGCAGGCGGACCGGAAGTATCTTATGACGCACCAAAATTTTTAAAACGACATCCAGAAGTGAATGGAATTATGTGCGCAGAGGGAGAAAAGACACTGACCGAATTGATTCGCTATTATGAAATTGAAAAAAGTCAGGGGAAATCCTTAGATGAAATCGATGGAATCGTGTATCAGGAAAACGGAGTTATCCATCAGACACCGCTTAGAGATATTATGAACATGGATGAGTTAGTCTTTCCCTATGAAGATTTAAAGGATTTTGAACATAAAATTATTTATTATGAGAGCAGTCGAGGCTGTCCATTTTCCTGTAGTTACTGTCTCTCTTCGATTGACAAAAAGTTGAGATTCCGCAGTTTTTCTCTGGTGGAAAAAGAACTGGAATTTTTCCTTGCGCATAAAGTACCGCAGGTAAAATTTGTGGACCGTACCTTTAACTGTAAGAAAAGTCATGCGATGGCAATCTGGACTTATATCAAAGAGCATGATAATGGAATTACGAACTTTCATTTTGAAGTAGCAGCAGATTTATTAACCGAGGATGAAATTGCTTTGATTCAGACGATGCGTCCAGGACTAATTCAGCTGGAAATCGGTGTACAGTCTACCAATGAAAAGACCCTTGCGGAAATTCATCGAAAGACCGATTTTGAAGAAATTACAAGAAAAGTAAAAGCGGTACAAAAAGGAGAAAATGTACACCAGCATCTGGATTTGATTGCAGGACTTCCGTATGAAGATTATGAAAGTTTTGGACATTCCTTTAATGATGTCTATGCGTTAAAACCCGAACAGCTTCAGCTTGGATTTTTAAAGGTTTTAAAAGGTTCTTATATGGCAGAAGCAGCAGAAGGATATGGTTGTGTGCATAAAGCAAAATCACCTTATGAAGTGCTTGGAACACGCTGGCTCTCTTATGAAGAAATTTTAAAATTAAAGGGTGTCGAGGAAATGGTGGAAGTTTACTATAACAGTGGTCAGTTCCAGAAAACCATCCGTGCAATGGAAAATTTATTTGAAACCGCCTTTTCGATGTATGAAGAACTGGCAGACTTTTATGAAAGAAACGGCTATAACGAAATTTCCCATACCCGAATCCGCCGTTATGAAATTTTACAAGAATTTTTACAGGAAAAAGAAGCAAATCTCGAATACTTTAAACAGCTTATGATTTTTGATTTGTATGCGAGAGAAAATATGAAAACAAGACCACAGTGGGCAAATGATTTATCTGCTTATAAAATGCAGATTTTGGATTTTTATAAAAAAGAAGAGGAAAATCCGGAACTTTTGACGGCTTATCAGGGCTATCAGGCAAGACAGACGATAAAGATGACGCATCTTGAAGTATTTACTTATGATGTGATAAACGAGAGAGAAGAAAAAGGTGCTTATCCGGTTTTATTTGATTATAAAAAGAGAAGCCCGCTGACAAATGATGCAAAAGCGGTTTTGGTTCAATTATAAGAGCTGAATTGTAAGAAGGAAAAGAAAGAGTGGCATAAGCATCCCCCTTACCCACCGCTTAGTGTTCTGCGTACTTGAAGCGGGGAAATGCTTATCTGCGTTCAAACAAAGATAAAGGAGACGAAAAATGGAAAACTATGTGGCACTCGATTTGGAGACAACCGGTCTGTCACCAAAAAATGACCGGATTTTAGAAATCGGTGCAGTCAAAATAGAAGATGGAAAAGAAACCGGAAGAATTGCCACGTTAATTGACCCGCAGATGAAAATTCCGGAGCGGATTACGGCACTGACTGGAATTTCACAGGAAATGGTAAAAGGGATGCCAATCATTAGTGAGGTCATTGGAGAACTGATTGAGTTTTGCAAAGGACTTCCTCTGCTTGGTCATAATATTATCTTTGATTACAGCTTTGTAAAACAATGGGCGGTAAATTCAGGACTTGAGTTTGAACATCAGGGAATCGATACGCTTAAGATTGCAAGGGCTTTAGTGCCAGACCTGCCTGAAAAAGGACTTCAGGCTCTGAGAGTACACTATCAGATAGAACAGGAACATGCGCACCGTGCCTTTGAAGATGCTCTGGTGACACATAAACTTTATCAGAGATTTAAACAGGAATATGGAGCGTCAAATCCAGATGTATTTCAACCATATCAGCTTGTCTATAAAGCGAAAAAACAAAGTCCGGCGACACCAAGACAAAAACGATACTTGCAGGATTTGATAAAATATCATAGAATAGATTCTAATGTAGAAACAGATGCTCTTACAAAAAGTGAAGCATCCAGATTAATTGACAAGATTTTGTCGTCTTATGGAAGAATAATGGAGTGAAAAAAATTATGATGAAAATGACAGAGAAGAAAAAAAGAATTATAGCAGGTGTATTAGCAGTTATTCTGGCGCTGGCAATGGTTATTCCAACTGCACTTGTATATCTGGTATAAATAATTTGAGCTGACCGATGTTTGTCAGAAGTACAGCGCATACTAAAAAATAGAAATAAGAATACAGGAGTAACTGTGATGAAAATAGGAAAATTACCGGAACCTATGTTGATTCGTTCCGTTTTAAAAGAAGTAAAACACAGAAGAGAAGAAATATTAGTCGGACCGGCAGTTGGACAGGACTGTGCAGTTTTTGAGCCAAAAGAGGGAGACGTCTTAGTCTTTTCCACAGATCCGATTACCGGAACAGTAAAAGATATCGGAAGCCACAGTGTACACATCACTGCAAATGATTTGGCGGCTTCCGGTGCAGAACCGATAGGAATTATGCTTACTATGCTTCTGACACCGGAGACCGGGGAAGAAGAATTAAAAGAGATGATGCGTGGAGTGGAATCTGCCTGCAGTCAGTTAAACATGGAAGTAATGGGTGGACATACCGAGATTACTGACGTAGTAAAACATCCGTTAATCTCTGTGACCGGTGTTGGGACAATTAAAAAAGAAGAAGTGCTGGTAACTTCGTCCGTGAAACCGGGACAGGATATCGTGATTACCAAATGGATTGGTCTTGAGGGAACATCCATTGTTGCAAAAGAAAAAGAAGCAGAGCTGTTAGAACGCTTTGCGCCATCTTTTGTGGAGACAGCAAAGCACTTTGACCAGTATCTTTCTGTTGTACCGGAAGCAAAAATCGCAAAAGAATGGGGCGTATCTGCCATGCATGATATTACAGAAGGTGGTGTCTTTGGCGCACTCTGGGAAATGGGAAGTGGTTCGAATGTTGGTCTTGATATTGATTTAAAGAAGATTCCGATTCGTCAGGAAACGGTTGAAGTGTGCGAACTGCTTGGCTTAAATCCTTATATCTTAATGTCCAGCGGTTCTATGATGATTGCAACAGATGATGGATATGATTTGGTAAGAAAATTAAATCAGGCAGGTATTGAAGCTTCTGTAATCGGAAAAGCGACCGATAAAAACGAACGAATTTTAAGAAATGGGGAAGAAACCAGATACATGGATAAGCCTCAGAGTGATGAATTATATAAAATTTATCAATAGTGCAAGAGTTACCAATAAGACAAGAGTTATCAAGAATGTACGAATAAAAGATTTATTCATCTTAAAGGAGAAAAAATAAAAATGGCAAAATTAAACATTGTTCTGTTCGAGCCGGAAATTCCAGCAAATACAGGAAATATTGGAAGAACCTGTGTGGCAACAGGAACAAGACTTCATTTGATTGAACCGCTTGGATTTAAATTAAATGAAAAAGCAATTAAACGTGCCGGAATGGATTACTGGAAAGATTTGGATGTCACAACTTATATTAACTACGAAGATTTTTTAAAGAAAAATCCAGGTGCAAAGATTTATATGGCAACTACAAAAGGACCTCAGACTTATGTCGATGTGCATTATGAAGAGGACTGCTATATTATGTTTGGAAAAGAAAGCGGTGGAATTCCAGAAGAAATTTTACTGGAAAATCAGGAAACTGCAATCCGTATTCCGATGATTGGAGATATTCGTTCTCTGAATTTGAGTAATTCTGTGGCAATTGTACTTTATGAAGCATTGCGCCAGAATAATTTTGACCATATGCGTTTAGAGGGACATCTGACCAAGTACGATTGGAAATAAAAAAGAGGGAAACAGTACCGGTATATTAAGCCGGTCTGTTTCCCTCTTCTGTTCGGGCGAGTGTGAAGATAAACTCTGTGCCAACGCCCTCTGTACTGATTACATTAATATGCTGATTGTGAGAGCGGATGATTTCTTTTACAATCGAAAGTCCGAGTCCTGTACCTTTTCGGTCTTTTCCACGGGAAGAATCAATCTTATAAAAACGATCCCAGATTTTATTTAAACTGTCTTTGGGGATTCCACATCCACTATCTTTTACGGAAACAAATATCGTCTCATGTTTTAAAGAAGTCTCGATTTTAATCGTAGAGTCAGCAGAGCTGAATTTAATTGCATTGTCAATCAAATTATAAAGTACCTGCTGGATCTTACCCATATCGGCATTCACGTAAAGGGTCTGTCCGGTTAAGACCAGTTCAATCGAAATTCGTTTTTTTCGACACGTTCCTTCAAAAGTGGCAGCAGTACTTTTGACCACTGCATTAATGTCAAAATCGCAAAAGTCAAGCATACGCCCTTTTTCATCAATGTCATTTAAGGTTAAAAGGCTTTCGGTCAGTTTATAAAGCCGGTCTGTCTCATAGACTACGATGTTTAAGTATTTATCCTGAATTTCCACCGGAATTGTGCCGTCTAAAATCGCTTCGGTATAGCCTTTAATCGAAGTCAGCGGAGAACGAAAATCATGTGAGACATTGGCAACAAATTTTCTCTGATATTCGTTGACTTTATCAAGTTCGTCTGACATATAATTTAAGGTGACAGCAAGTGTTCCCATTTCGTCATTTGTATGAACCGGAATGTTATATTTTAAGTTTCCGGAAGCAAAGGCATCCGCACCGGCGATAATCTTGCGAAGCGGTTGATAGACCATAAAAGAAAAAACAAGCAGGATGCAGAGCATAATCAGAAGAATAATTAAAAATAAAGAATAAATGATATTCATAATCTGATTCTGCTGGTCCAAAATCACACTCTCCGGCAGATGGATGGCAACATATCCCTGTACGCTTAACTGAGAAGTGACTGGAACCATTACGCTTAAATGTTCGGTAGAGAACATATTAAAGAAAGTTCCGGTCTGGTAGTAAGTCCCATTTGAATGACCAGGATTAAAATCTTCGATGACAGTAAGTTTATTATCATCCGCATCCGATGCGGTATTTAAAAGAATTTCTCCTTTTTTGCTAATCAGCCAGATTTCCACATTCTGATATTTTGACAGTGTTTCCAGATTTTGCGCTACACTTTCCAGAGAAGCCTGTTCCCTATAATATTTAGAAGCACGGTTTTTGGCAATATTTGTGGCTTCCTGATATAAGGAAGTGCTGTAAACAGAGTCCAGATGATTGTGTACCATAGATGAACCAAGCATGGAGACTGCAAAAAATCCAATGAAAGCAAGAACCAGATAGGAAATTACAAATTTTATATAGAGAGATTTTCTCATGGATTTTTAACCTCGAATTTATAGCCGATTCCCCATACTGTGCTGATGGACCAGGATGGATGGTCTTTGATTTTTTCTCTTAAACGTTTGATATGCACGTCAACTGTACGGGTATCTCCGATGTATTCATAGCCCCAGATATGGTCTAAGAGCTGTTCTCTGGTAAAGACCTGATTGGGAGAGGAGGCAAGGAAATACAAAAGTTCGAGTTCTTTTGGAGGCATATCAATCTGTTTTCCAAAGTAGACAACCGAATAATTTGCCAGATTGATGGCAAGGTCCGGATACTCCACGTATTTTCCGGCAGGCTGTCCGGCAGGAGCAACCGTTGGCTGATAACGGCGCAGGACGGCTTTTACCCTTGCAACGAGTTCTTTGGAATCAAACGGCTTAATCATATAGTCATCTGCGCCAAGTTCGAGTCCAAGTACCTTATCAAAGATTTCGCCTTTTGCAGAAAGCATGATAATCGGTACATTGGATTTTTGGCGGATTTCCCTGCATACCTGATAGCCATCAATTCCAGGGAGCATCAAATCAAGTAAAATCAGATTCGGGCTAAAAGAGGCAAATGCATTTAATGCCTCTTCTCCGTCATTGACAATCATTGTGTTAAAACATTCTTTGGTAAGATACAAAGAAATCAGTTCTGCGATATTATTGTCATCATCGACGATTAAAATTTTCTGTTTTGAAACCATTTATTCCACCTCTATTTCTTAAATTCCACAATCGTAACACCGGCGTCACCTTCGCCAAACTCAGCAAGATGGAAATCCTGAACATATTTTAAACGTTTCAGATAATTGTGTACGCCTTTTCTAAGTGCACCGGTTCCTTTACCGTGAACCACACGGACACTGCTTAAATGTGCAAGATAGGCATCATCCAAGTATTTATCAAGTTCTGAAATTGCTTCGTCTACGGTCTTTCCAAGCAGATTAATTTCCGTGCGGACAGAAGCAGATTTATTCATCTTGATTTTTCCGGCTCCGGTACGGCTAAGTGCAGGTCCTGTGATAACCGGCTCATCGATTAACTGTAAATCAGAGATATGCACTTTGGAACGCAGGATACCCATCTGGACAAACAGCATACCTTTGGAATCTGGTTTGGAACTGACTGTTCCCTTTACATTTAAGCTCATGACTTTTACAGAATCGCCAAGCGATAAATCTTGTGGACGAAGGGTGGATTTTTGTTTTTGTGGTGTTTTTAAGGCAACTTTTTTTCCGGCCTTGTCCATTTTCTTTCTTAAATCAGAACGGTGTTTTTCCAGTTCTTTTGCGGACATGCTGTCTTTGCCGGCTTTATTGAAGATACGCATGGTCTGGTCGGCATAATCTTTGGCTTCCCGTAAAATACGGTGCGCTTCTTCATTTGCTTCCGCAATAATCCGTTCTTTTCGCTGGTCTAATTTATCCTGTTTTTCTTCTAATTGTTCTTTTAAGGTTTTGATTTCTTCCTTATAAGAAGCAAGTTCTTTTCGTTCGGATTCGATGGTCTTACGGCTTTCTTCGAGACTGCTTAACACATCTTCAAAGGTTTCATCTTCCTGACTGATTTGTTCTTTGGCACGCTCGATGATAGAAAGGGGAAGTCCTAACTTCTGCGAAATCGCAAAAGCGTTACTCTTTCCAGGAACACCGATTAACAGACGGTAAGTCGGGCGCAGAGTTTCCACGTCAAATTCACAGGAAGCATTTTCCACACCCGGAGTAGAAAGGGCATAGACTTTTAACTCACTGTAATGAGTGGTTGCCATCGCACGGATGCCACGATCGTGAAGTGTAGAAAGGATGGCAATCGCAAGTGCTGCACCCTCTGTCGGGTCTGTTCCGGCACCAAGTTCGTCGAAGAGTACTAAAGAATCAGAATCAGCAGTTTCCATAAAACGAACCACGTTGGTCATGTGAGAGGAGAAAGTACTAAGACTCTGTTCAATACTTTGTTCGTCTCCAATGTCTGCATATACCTCACGAAAAACGCTCAATCTGGAATTATCAAATGCCGGAATGTGAAGTCCGGACTGACCCATCAGAGTTAAAAGACCAACGGTTTTTAATGAGACGGTTTTACCGCCGGTGTTTGGACCGGTTACAATTAACAGGTCGAAGGTTTCGCCGATACGGATATCAATCGGAACTACTTTATGTTTATCGATTAATGGATGACGGGCTTTTTTGATGTCAATGATTCTGTCACGGTTAAAGCGAGGCTCGGTTGCATTTTGGGATTTTGCAAGCTGGGCACGTGCAAAAATAAAATCAAGTTCGGATAAAAGTTTGACATCATCAAAAATAGCGTCAAGATTTTCAGCAGCAAGCTGACTTAAATTAGAAAGAATCATTTCGATTTCTTTTTGTTCCTGAATTTCTAATTCACGCATTTCGTTATTTAAACGTACAATTGTCATTGGCTCTACGAAGATAGTAGAACCGGTAGAAGACTGGTCATGAATCATACCGGGAACCTGACTTTTGTATTCCGCCTTAACCGGAATACAGTAGCGTCCATTTCTCATAGTGACAACGGCATCCTGAAGATAGGTTCTGGAATTTCCACTTACAAAGGAACTAAGCTGTGTATGAATTTTATCATTTGTCAGTTTCATGGAACGACGAACCTGACGAAGTCCGGTACTGGCATCGTCACTGATTTCATCTTCCGAGAGAATACAGCGACCGATTTCGGTAGCAAGAGGAGAAAGTGGTTCGATTAACTCAAACATGTTATCAAGTGAATCCGTATGCTCATTTTCTGTCTCTCGTCTGGAATAAGCTTTGGCACGGCTTGCATTTTCCAATAAAGAACGGATAGCAAGCAGCTCTCCGATTCCAAGGGTACTTCCAACTTCAAGACGCTTTAAAGAACCGCGAACATCCTTCACTCCGCTAAAAGAAAGGCTGCCTTTCTGATAGATGCGGGAGAGGGCGTCTGCGGTTTCCTGCTGCATGGTTTCTATTTCTGTCAGATTATCAAGCGGGCGAAGCTGCCGGCATTTATTCTTACCAATGGAAGAAGTGGCAAAGGCTTCGAGCATATCGATAATCTTGTAATATTCAAGAGTTTTTAATGCTTTTTCATTCATATTTTAATCACCTTTATTTTGTCAACTGTTTTTAATCATTCTACCCTAAATCCAGGGAAATGAAAAGAGTTATTCATAAATTGTTCATAAGTGTCTGCTAAAATGATGCCATGCCAAAGTAAAATGATTAGGAATGAGACACCTAAGAGAGACGGGATGTTCTCAAAAAGTTTTTTATAAAAACCAAAAAAGCAGAGGAATCTACATGGACGAGAAAAAAAATAAGGAAGACGAATCGTATGAATTTATAAAAGAAACAATTAAGAAAAAACCGTTAGACAGAAAAAAGATATGGAAAGCAGCAGGGATTCTTGCAGGAGCAGGAGCAGTTTTTGGCCTTACAGCGGCACTGGTTTTTGCAGTTGTAGAACCACAGATTGCGCAGGCAGTTGAAAATAAAAAGAGAACGGAACAAAAAGTAGAAATTCCAACGGATGAAGAGGATGAGAAAAACGAGGAAGAACAGACAGATGCGGATACCGCTACAGAAGACATAAGCGAATCCGATAAAGAGGAGCAGTCTGGACTTTCTATCGATAATTATAGCGAAATGTACAAGGAAGTACTGAAAAAAGCAGATAAAATAAAAGAAGCAATGGTAACGGTTATCGGAGTCAAAAGTGATGAAGACTGGTTTCAGACCCCTTATGAAAGCCAGATGTCGGGCGTGATTGTAGCGGATAATGGACAGGAACTTTATGTGCTGACGCAGTATGGGATTGTAGAAAATGTAGACCGGATTCAGGTACAGTTTTGTGATGATACGGTTGTTGATGCGAGATTTTTAAAATCGGATGCGAATACCGGACTTACGATATTAAAGATATCAGATTCGGAAATAGAATCCGATACAAGAAATAAAATCGGGACGGCGGTACTTGGAAATTCTTATAGTGTAGAACAGGGTGAACCGGTGATTGCAGTTGGAAGTCCGATGGAGTATAAAGATTCTATCGGTTTTGGAATTCTTACTTCTGTGACAAATTCTGTTTCCAAAATTGATGCAGAGTATGGTATACTGACTACTGATATCGTTGGAAGTGAAAAGGGAAGCGGAGTTTTGTTAAATACCGAAGGAGAACTGATTGGCATTATTGCGCAGTCTTTTGCTCTTGGAGATTCTAAAAATATGGTGACAGGGCTTGCCATTTCCCAGATAAAGGAATTAATTGAAACACTGTCCAACAATCAGAGTATTGTCTATATGGGTGTCACAGGAGAGACGATTACACCACAGATTTCCGAGAAAAAAGGAATTCCAAAAGGAATTTTTGTGGAAAGCGTGGAAGTGGATTCTCCGGCAATGCAGGCAGGAATTCAAAACGCGGACGTGATAACAGAAGTAAATGGCGAGAAAATAGAGAGCGTGAAAGAATACCAGAAACAGCTAAAAGCATGTAACAGCGGTGACACGATAAAAGTAAAGGCAATGCGGCAGGCGACAGAAGGGTATGTAGAGGTTACATTTGATGTAACACTCGGAGCATTATAAAAAAAGAAAGAGGGCCAGTAGAGGGCCAGAGGTTAGGAGAATTATGAAATTTATTAATGAACTGCGTGAAGGTGAAAAAATCTCAGGAATTTATCTGTGTAAACATAAACAGCCGGCAGTTACCAAAAACGGAAAACCTTATGAAAATGTAATTTTACAGGATAAGACAGGCACAATTGATGCAAAAATCTGGGAGCCAAATTCTCAGGGAATCGATGATTTTGATACCCTTGATTATATTGATGTCATCGGAGATGTAACTTCTTTTCAGGGAAGCCTTCAGGTCAGCATCAAACGTGCAAGAAAAGCACACGAGGGAGAATATGAACCTGGAAATTATCTTCCAATCAGTGAAAAAAGCATTGACGAAATGTATGAAGAATTACTGAAATATGTGCACAGCATTAAGAATTCTTATTTAAATAAACTGCTTGTGAAATTCTTTGAAGAAGATAAAGAATTTATCAAGACCTTTAAAGGCAATTCCGCAGCGAAAACTGTACATCATGGATTTATCGGGGGATTGTTAGAACACACCCTTGGTGTTGTGCGTCTCTGCCAGTATTACAGCAAAGCGTATCCGGTCTTAAATCGTGACCTGTTAATTACCGCAGCGATGCTTCATGATATTGGAAAAACGGTAGAATTGAGTGCATTTCCAATGAATGATTATACTGATGATGGACAATTACTGGGACATATTATGATCGGTGCAGAGATGATTCATGATATGGCAAAGGAAATTCCAGGATTTCCGGCAAAATTAGAGAGTGAGTTAAAGCATTGTATTCTGGCACATCATGGCGAATTAGAGTATGGTTCACCGAAAAAACCGGCACTTGCAGAGGCTGCTGCTTTAAATCTGGCAGATAATACGGATGCCAAGATGGAAACGATTACAGAAATCTTCCGTTCAGCAGGAGACAATAAAGACTGGCTTGGATACAACCGTTTCTTTGAATCAAACTTAAGAAAAACACAGTGCGGTGAGGAATAAATAAAATGGAATTTAAGAAAAATGATTTGGTACAGGTGACAATTGAAGATATGAGTCATGAAGGTGCTGGAATCGGAAAAGCAGACGGTTACACTTTATTTATCAAAGATGCAGTGATTGGAGATAAAGTCGAAGCAAAAATCATGAAAACAAAAAAACACTATGGATTTGCAAGACTGATGAAAGTGTTAGAACCGTCAAAAGACCGCATAGAAGCAAAGTGTCCGCAGGCAAGAGCCTGTGGAGGCTGTCAGCTTCAGTTTATGAATTATGAAGCCCAGCTTGCGTTTAAGAAAAATAAAGTAGAAGCAAACCTCCGCAGAATCGGAGGTTTTGATGACTTTACGATTGAAAAAGTAATCGGCATGGAAGACCCGTGGCGCTATCGAAATAAAGCACAGTTTCCATTTGGAAAAGATAAAGAAGGCAAGATTGTAACCGGATTTTATGCCGGACGGACCCATTCTATTATACCGAATCGAAACTGTCTGCTTGGAGTGGAAGTCAATGAAACGATTTTAAATGAAATCATTTCTTATATGGAAGAAAATAAAGTAGAACCTTACGATGAAACCACAGGAAAAGGACTTATCCGTCATGTACTTATTCGTTATGGATTTACAACGAAAGAGATTATGGTCTGTCTGATTATCAATGGAACTTCAATTCCAAATGCTGAAGCACTTTGCAGACAATTAGCAAAAATTTCAGGTATGACAAGCATTACCTTAAATGTCAATAAAAAACAGACCAACGTAATTTTAGGAGATAAGATTCTTCCTTTATGGGGAAAAGAAACGATTACCGATTACATTGGAGACGTCAAATATCAGATTTCTCCGCTTTCGTTTTATCAGGTTAATCCGGTACAGACGGTAAAATTATACCAGACGGCACTCGAATACGCCCAGCTTAATGGAAATGAAACAGTGTGGGATTTGTACTGTGGAATTGGAACGATTTCACTGTTTCTGGCACAAAAAGCAAAACAGGTATATGGAGTGGAAATTGTACCGGCTGCGATTGAAGATGCAAAGAAAAATGCAGCACTCAATAAAATTGAAAATGCTGAGTTTTATGTCGGAAAAGCAGAAGAAGTGCTTCCGGAAAAATACGAAAAAGACGGAGTGTATGCCGATGTTATCGTGGTAGACCCACCAAGAAAAGGATGTGATGAAACCCTGCTCTCTACTATGCTTCAGATGAATCCAAAACGTATTGTGTATGTAAGCTGTGATTCTGCGACACTTGCGAGAGATTTGAAAATCTTGTGTGAGGAGAAGTATCAGTTGGAAAAAGTGGCGGTGTGTGACATGTTTCCGTCGAGTGTTCATGTGGAAACTGTCGCATGTTTAGAGCGAAAATAAGCGGTTTTTTGGGGTTTCGTGAGTGAAGTTCAGTCCATTTGCCACCGATTTGCCACCCACAAAATAAAATATCGTAAAAACACAGGAAAACGGTTGAACACTCTGAACAAATCAGGGACGTTCAACCGTTTATTTTTATGCCTGTATTTTCTTCTCAAATACATCAACAGCAAACTGCTGCATACTTTCTGTATTGAATGTATATGTCTGTAATGTAGTCGTGATATCCTTATGTCCGAGGCGCTCCATGACTGTTTTTGGATTTACACCACCTTCTGCTAAGATAGTGCCATGTGTATGCCTTAGACAGTGAGCATGAAACAGGTGATTACCAAGTTCATAGTGGACTACTCTTGCACAGTATTTGAAGGACTCGGGAGTAAGTAATTTACCATTCTCTTTTAGACAAAGAGGAGAGATTTCTTTATATGGTACTGCTATGTCTGCTCTGACCTGAGTAATTGAACCATCTGGCAGTAGATAAGTTTTTAAATATGCACCGCCATATTTCAAAATATTTATTTTCCTTTGTTTGATGGCGTATTTTAGAGCTTTTTCTAAGGTTTGTCCAATTTTGATAGTACGGTAAGAATCATACTTAGGCGGTTTAATGTACCAGATCTTTTCAATTTTAATCATCTGACCTTTGATTTTTAATTCGTGTTTGGAAAAATCAATATCTTCTTCTAAATCAATTGCAAAAGTTTCACCGATTCGCGAGCCAATGCTATAGGGAACTACGAGAGATAAGTGGAACGGACTGCTTTCCGGAAAACGTGCCAGAATCCTGTCAAATTCCTCTGTAGAGCAGACATATTCAGTATGAGCCTTTGCGTCCATATCTATTGGCATTTTGCCGATTTTGACCGGAATACAAGGGTTATATTGAATATATTTTAGTGGCAATATTGCATAATTCATAGCACCTTGCAGACAAGTTAATGTATTTTTAATCATAGTTTTTGAAAGACCTTTGAGCTTCATGTTATTAACCCACTCTTGAACTTTATCCGGAGCATATTGAAAAGCACTTAACTTATAGAGACCAAAAGCAGGTTTTAAGTGTAGACGGATTTTTGATTCATATTCACGATATGTATTGTAACTATATCCGTGGTCGATGTTTTTCTTGATTGCAGTTTCCAGCCAGTAGTCCAAGTAATCAGCGACACTGATTTCCTTGGGTGAGAATGTTCTGCCGGTATTATTGTATTCTGCAATAGCAGCTGCTCTTGCGTCCAACGCTTCTTTCTGGGTACGAAATCCACCCTTTTCAATCTTATTTCGTTCTCCATTAATTTTAGCAGTGTCAAAATAGTAAGACCAGGTCTTACCTCTTTTTCTTACACCTTCAGCCATATATCATCATCCTTTCCTAAAAATGCGTACAAAAATAACAGCCAAACATTTGGCTTGTTTAGCTGTTCCCATTATGGTAGAATGATTGTTGAAAAGTTATATTTATCCCATAACGGGAACAGAGCCGTCTTGATGCGCCAACATCAGGGCGGTTTTTGTATTCTATTGTGAAACAAATTCTATCGGTATGCTTTATTTAATTTGAGCATGACTTTTCCACCAACAATGCCATCGTGAACAAACCAGCTGTCTTTATCATCTATTTTACTCGCTGGAGCTACTCCGACAAGTGCACTATAGCGTTCATATAAACCACCGTAAAAATCTTTTGACGCTGATTCGATAGATGAATCTTGCATCTGTGCGTATAAGTTGAGCTGTCTTACAAGAGTATCAGCGAAGTCAAGTGCAATAGCTGGGTCAGTTGCATCATCGACAACAGCTGTGATGACAATCTGATCATCGTCGTTCATGCTTATAGAATAATCTCGGACAAATGTGTAATCTGGTTCAAGTGGAAGATTCTCTTTTAAATCAGATATACATTTATCCATATCTAATGTTGTTTCTTCTTGAGTGCCTGTTTCTTCGGTATCCTCTTCATCAGCGTCCACAGTTTCTTCAATTTTTTCATTATCGGAGTCCTTAGATGATGCAGAGCTTCCACATGCTGTAAATGAAAATACCATAACTCCGACTAATAACATTGCTACAAATTTCTTTTTCATTGGCAGTTCTCCTTTATGTGTTCTTTTATTTTTTTTATAATGTAGGTTGATTCCCTTAGTTTATCTTTTGTACTGCCGTTTATATATTATTTTGTGTATCGATACATAATTTCTTTGAAACTACCGATAATATGATTATGAAAATATTATTAAGTAAAATTATGTACCAAAAAAACATGTCAATTCGGCAGGCTTCACTTATGTCTGGAGTATCAAAGTCATCAATTCAAGAGTGTATGGACGAAAATTCGAATCCTAAAATACAGACATTAGAAAAACTTGCCAGAGGTCTAAAATGCCACATTACAGACCTATTTGAATCACCTGTTAAGTAACAGATGAAAAAGTGTCCGGTAAACCGGACGATTCTCCGTTTCTTGTAATTTTTTCCAAAATGCTGTCGTTTTAATTAATGTAACGACAGATAAAACAGTCGAAACAGAACAAATGTTCGAGAAAACCTTTCTTTTTGTTCTCAAAAGTAGTAACATCATAATGAAAGGAATTTCGTTTCGGGCTGCACAGTACAGAAGAAACGGAGGTACATAGGTATGGATTACAAAAAACTGATTGTGGAACTGTT
>JAIIAN010000481.1 GCA_022717655.1 Bacillota bacterium
CCATTTCACAACAATGGCTATTGCCAGTACATGCAACATGAGGGCATCTACCAGAGAATTTGGGATTTTCTTCAGTTTATTTTGTTTTTTATGAAATACGTCTTTTGGGGGAATCTCTTTGATAAGACCACAATTGTACAAGTCATGGTTTTCGCCTAAGCCGAAGTATAACTTTCCGCCTATATATCCTTCTCCAGGAGTCAGTAATGTATGGCTTTGAGGCGATAGTGTATCTTGCATGCTAATCAGCAGATTGGCTTGTGGGGTGGCTGTGTATTGCACGTATGTGTTGCCAGGCAAAGCCGCTCTCATTCGTAGAATGGCTTTGTAGGTGGCAGAAACGTCGTCGGCATTTGTCTTGCTGTTTTTTCTTCCATAGGCGTTAAGTGATGCCTGGTCGGCTTCATCATCTATGATAAGCACAGTCTCTTGTCCCATCAACTCCTTGAAATCACGACTTTCAAAGAGTTTGATAAGTTGCTCAATATGTTGTGAATGCTTGAGTAGAGGAATCAGAATCATCGGCTTTGAACTTAATTCCATCTGACTGATTATTTCATCAATTTCACCCTCTTTTGGGTCTTTGTGAAGTTTATAATCATCTGCATTCTCTCTGTTTTTACCAATTAAGTCTTTTGTTAAGCGGGCTGTAGTTTGTTCCACAAGATTTGTCTTGGTTCCAGCCAGATACACAATGAGGCGATAGCCATTGTCTTTGGCTAGTGCAGAAAGAGCTGTAAACGACATAGTTTTTCCACTTTGTACATATCCTACAACAAGATGTGTAGTCTCTGGACTATTGTATGCATTATGAGCATTACAATGGGTTAGAATATGGCAAGTTTCTTCTCTAAGAGTAGCAGCTCCTTCGGCTGTAATACCCTTTTTCTTATAGGAGCCGTCTGGTTGAAAACCCTGTTTTTGTGATTGCACAAAACTGTCAAAGAAATGTCCTCCTATTACTTCTTGTAGGGCACTTCCTTTACATGTTTTCTTTTTCTTGTTAATTTTTATTGTTTCCATATTCTCTAGCTTTTAACTTTCATGATGTAATCATTAAATAAGCGCATGAATCCCGTGATGCTGTCATCATCCTTCTTTAATGCTGCAAATTTGGCGATAGCCATGGATTTGATCAATACGATAGAACTCGGCGATTTCTTTTGATCGATATTCTCGAAGAAAGGATGATTCATGTTCACCTTGCAGGTTAGGATATTGTTGTCTGAATCTGTGATGTCATTATAGAATAATTCTGTACCGCCTTCACAGAAGTCAATCTTCAACTTGTACTCCTTGCCATCTACACAGAATGTATCTTCGTAAGAATTGTCTCTGTCGTCAGCTGGCACTATTGACACCATATTGCTGGCATCGCTTGTAGCTGGTTGGCTTGTCGAACTGATACTTACCGGAGTTTTCTTGTCCTTTGGTGTATTTTTGTGCTTTCTGATGATTTTTAGCACATCCTTCTTGGTTGTGGATACACGGTAATCTTCTGCTTGCTTAAGCATGTTGAAGTCGGGCAGATAAATTTGCTCCTTTATCATGTCAAACAG
>JAIIAN010000482.1 GCA_022717655.1 Bacillota bacterium
GAACGGGTGATTCATTATTTAAAGACAGTAAAAATTGCGTATGAGGAGGTAAATAGTCATGAACTTTGATGCATCAACCATTGCAATGCTGAAAACCGGCATTTGGGAAACCATTTATATGACCATGTTATCTTCGCTTCTGGCCTATGTGATTGGCCTTCCGCTGGGTGTGATCCTGGTGGTGACTGATGAAGACGGATTTTATCCGAAATCAATGCGATAAATTCTGAATTGGTTGGCTTTCCTTTTCCGCAGTTAATAGTATAACCAAACAGATCATTCAATGTATCTGTATTACCACGATTCCATGCAACCTCAATCGCATGCCTTATGGCTCTCTCTACCCTGCTAGGTGTAGTCTCGTATTTTCTTGCAATAGTAGGATAAAGTACTTTTGTGACACTGTTTATAATTTCTGCATCCTTTACTGATAAAGTAATTGAATCCCTAAGATACTGATAGCCTTTAATATGTGCCGGAATCCCGATATCATGAATTATATTTGTTATATCTGTTTCAAGATTTCTGTCTGTAATAGAAACCGGTTCTCTAGGTACTGTTTTTACATTTACTTTGTTATGCTGATTCCTTATGTATCGTATTCTGTTAACCAGTACCTCATTGTCAAATGGTTTCATTATGTAATATGCTGCTCCCATATTAAACGCATCCTCAGTTACACTGTCTCTGCCAATAGCACTTATTACAATAAAGTCTGGCTTTGAATCTAACGTTTTGTCTGCCCTTACCTTTTCCATAACAGTAATTCCATCTATCCCAGGCATTATAAGATCAAGCAAAACAACATCCGGCTGGCTCTCATGAATCATTTTCACGGTATCTGCACCATTATCAGCCGTTCCAACAATTCTCATATCATCTTCCTCATCAATTACACTCCTTAATGCCTCCAGAATACTCTGATTATCATCTGCGATAGCAATTTTAGTCCTCTCCATACATTCAAGCCCTTTCATAATGTGAAAATTAAATAATCCGACATTTTTCAACTTCACAATAGTTAGTATAGTTTTTACAGCAGCAGTCTGCAAGCACTTTTTATCGCAAGATATCGCAGCATTCGACAAAATTCGACACAGTTTTATGATTATTAAATCAAGCCATCAATAATAATGAATAAAATAACCAGAGGCAGGATATATTTAAGATAAAATTTAAAAATCTTAGGCATGCCTATACCCTTTCCTGTATTAACTTCATTCATATAATTATCATATCCCCAGCCAAGCTTAGTCGTGCAAAAAAGAAGTATAACAAGGCTTCCTATAGGGAGAATAAGACTGCTTACAAGGAAATCTTCCAGATCTAGCACGTTAGTTCCAGCACCAAGCGGTGTAAATCCACTTAATACATTGAAGCCAAGAATACATGGAATACTCATAATAATTATGATAAACAGGTTAATTACACCTGCTTTCTTACGGTTCCATCCAAACGCTTCCATATTGCATGCAATAATATTCTCCAGAACAGCAATAACTGTGGATAATGCCGCAAATGTCATAAAAAGGAAAAATTCCCAAGGGGCAAGTA
>JAIIAN010000110.1 GCA_022717655.1 Bacillota bacterium
ACCCAGCGGCTGATTTCCTTTCCACCGCCATGTACAATAATCGGTTTAAATCCAACTAATTTTAACAGTACAACGTCTTTGATGACATTTCTTTTGAGTTCTTCATCAACCATTGCACTTCCGCCGTATTTTACAACAATAACCTTTCTGTTAAAACGCTGTATGTAAGGAAGTGCCTCAATAAGTACTTCTGCTTTTTCAAGATATTTCTGATTTACCATGTTCTCCCGTTCCTCCATCTGTTTCTTTTTGTACTTTTATGAGCGGTAATCCGCATTAATTTTTACATAATCATAGGTTAAATCACAGCCCCATGCAGTTGCTGCAGCTGTTCCCATTTTTACATCTGCAATTGCTGTTACTTCTTTTTCTGAAAGAATTTTTGTTGCCTCTTCCTCGCTGTATCCGGTAGCCACACCATTTTCAATAATTTTTAATTTTCCGGCTTTGCTTTCAAAATATAAATCTACTTTTTCAGGGTCAAATACTGCACCGGAATAGCCCATTGCACATAAGATTCGTCCCCAGTTTGCATCATGACCGAAGATTGCTGCCTTCGTCAGATTCGATGTAATAATGGATTTACTTAACGTCACTGCCTGCTCTTTTGACTTGGCACCAATCACTTTTACTTCAAATAAGGCGGATGCGCCTTCTCCGTCCGCAGCAATATGTTTTGCCAGCCAGGTATTGACATAATTTAATGCTTCCGCAAACTTTTTATAATCTTCTTCTTTTGTCTCGATTTTTTTATTTCCCGCAAGTCCATTTGCAAGTAATAATACCGTATCGTTTGTGGAAGTATCTCCATCTACGGATACCATGTTATAAGTATCTTTTACGCTCTCACTTAAGGCTGCCTGAAGCAGTTCTTTTGAAATTACAACGTCCGTTGTGATAAATCCAAGCATGGTACACATATTTGGATGAATCATACCAGAACCTTTACACATTCCTCCAACGGTTACGTTCTTTCCGTCAATTTCAACTTGAACTGCAATTTCTTTCTTTACGGTATCGGTTGTCATAATTGCTTCTGCTGCAAGTGTTCCTGCACTGATACTTTCTGAAAGCAATGGAGTCATATTTTCGATTCCTTTTTTAATCTTTTCAATCGGAATCTGCTGTCCAATAACACCGGTAGAAGCTACTAAAACAGAATCTTCCGGAATGTTTAATGCCAAAGACGCTGCCTTTGCAGTTTCTTTACAACAGCCAAATCCTTCTTCTCCTGTACAGGCATTTGCAATTCCACTGTTACAGATGACAGCCTGCGCTTTTTCTGATTCATATACAATTTTCTGGTCCCATTTCACCGGTGCTGCTTTTACAATATTGGTTGTAAAAGTTCCTGCGGCTTCACAAGGCACTTTGCTGTAAAGCATTGCCATATCTTTTGTATTTCCTTTTTTGATTCCTGCGGAAAGTCCTGCCGCCAAAAATCCCTGTGCTGCGGTTACACCGCCTTCTATTACTTTCATGAGTGTTCCTCCTGACGTGTACTTCTCTTAATTTTATTTTTTGTAATTATAATATCCCCTGATTGCTCTATTACAACGCTGTTTTTTGTAATTACGGGAACATCGGAACTAATTTTAAGCCCTCATTTTCTTCAAATCCAAATAAAAGATTCATATTCTGAACAGCCTGTCCTGCTGCACCTTTCACAAGATTATCGATTGCCCCCATCATAATGATACGGTTTGTTCTCTTGTCAATCTTAAAGTTGACATCTACAAAGTTACTTCCCTCTACCCATTTTGTCTGCGGGCATACATCTTTGTCTAAGACACGTACGAAATATTCATCTTTATAATATTTGTCATAAACTGCTTTTACCTCTTCATAACTAACATCTTTTGTCAGTGTTGCATAAGCAGTTGCTAAGATTCCACGGTTCATCGGAACCAAGTGTGGAGTAAAGTTGATGCAGAACTGTTTTCCTGCTGCATAACCAAGCTGTTCTTCAATTTCCGGTGTATGACGATGTGTTGCAACACCATAAGCCTTCATATTTTCATTTACTTCGCAGAACAGGTTATCAATCTTTGCGCCTCTTCCTGCACCTGAAGTACCGGATTTTGCATCAATAATTAAAGTAGACGGGTCAATCAGTCCTTCTTTTACTAAAGGATAGCAGGTTAAAATACTGCAGGTGGTATAGCATCCCGGATTTGCTACGATTCTTGCTTTTTTTACCTGCTCTCTGTTGATTTCACAGAGTCCATAAACGGCTTCATCGATATACTGCGGAGCTTTGTGCTCAATTTTATACCATTCTTCATATACTTTTACATCTTTTAAACGGAAGTCTGCACTTAAATCAATAACTTTTACTTTTGAAAGAATTTCTTCATTGATTAAAGAAGCACACAGTCCTTGTGGAGTTGCAGTAAAGATAACATCTACCTGGTCTGCCAATGCATCCATGTTATCATCCATGCATTTGTCATCGACTAACTGAAACATATTCTGATATACTTCATAGTATTTCTTATCAATATAGCTTCTTGAACCATACCATTTAATCTCAACATCTTTATGATTTAAAAGTAATCTTACCAGTTCTCCTCCGGCATAACCGGTTGCACCTATTATTCCTGCTTTTATCATATCTTCCCAACCTCTCTTTTAACGATTCTTTTCAAGGAGCATGCTCCCTGATTATATCTTTATCTTTACCATAATACCGCAGTTCTTCATTTGAGTAAAGTCCAAGAATCTTGTTTTTATGCGGTATTTTTATTTTTTATGCATAAGATTCGTCCCGATTGCATAATAATACATCTTTTATGTATAATATTCAACCCCTATTTTTGATTTTTTTCATTTTCTGCAATCTCATTTGATTTACTTTTAAAATAGGTATTGATTCGACCTTTTATTTGCTTGTTTTTTTATTTTTTTACACTTTTTTCAATTTTCTATTGCATAATTATAAGAGTTGTTGTATAGTAAATCGTGTTGAAAAACATAATTGAAATTTTTAAAATTTATTTTTATAAATCTTAGGAGGAAACTTATCATGAAAGAAAAAGTTATTTTAGCATACTCTGGCGGTCTTGATACAACTGCTTTAATCCCATGGTTAAAAGAAAACTTCGATTATGAAGTAATCTGCTGTTGTGTAAACTGTGGACAGGGAAATGAATTAGACGGTCTGGAAGAACGTGCAAAACTCTCCGGTGCTTCTAAATTGTATATTGAAGATATTGTTGATGAATTCTGTGATGACTATATCATGCCTTGTGTTGAAGCAGGTGCTGTATATGAACACAAATATCTGCTTGGAACTTCCATGGCTCGTCCGGTTATCGCAAAGAAACTGGTTGAAATTGCAAGAAAAGAAGGCGCTTCTGCTATCTGCCACGGTGCTACCGGTAAAGGAAATGACCAGATTCGTTTTGAACTCGGTATCAAAGCACTTGCCCCGGATTTAAGAATCATTGCTCCATGGCGTATGACTGATGTATGGACTATGCAGTCTCGTGAAGATGAGTTAGAATTCTGTAAAGCACATGGAATTGACCTTCCATTCGACGCAAACCACAGCTACAGCCGTGACCGTAACTTATGGCACATCAGCCATGAAGGTCTTGAACTGGAAGACCCGTCTCAGGAACCAAACTATGACGATATGCTCGTTCTTAGTGTTACACCGGAAAAAGCTCCTGATAAACCAGAATATGTTACTATGACATTTGAAAAAGGTGTTCCGGTTTCTTTAAATGGAAAATCCATGAAAGTATCTGAAATCATCACTGAATTAAATACACTTGGCGGAAAACATGGTATCGGTATCATTGATATTGTAGAAAACCGTGTTGTTGGTATGAAATCCCGTGGTGTATATGAAACTCCTGGCGGAACAATCTTAATGGCTGCTCATGACCAGTTAGAAGAACTGATTCTTGACCGTGAAACAATGGAAACAAAGAAAAAACTCGGAAGCCAGTTCGCACAGGTTGTATACGAAGGAAAATGGTTCACTCCACTGCGTGAAGCAATTCAGGCATTCGTTACTTCCACTCAGGAATATGTAACAGGTGAAGTTAAATTCAAACTGTACAAAGGCAACATCATCAAAGCCGGTACAACTTCTCCATACAGCTTATACAACGAATCCCTTGCTTCCTTCACAACAGGTGACCTGTATGACCACCACGATGCAGACGGATTCATCACTCTGTTTGGTCTTCCGTTAAAAGTTCGTGCTATGAAAATGGCTGAATTAAAAAATGAAAAACAGAACTAATTTTTAACCTCAAAAAAGTGCTTCAGCGATTGATAAACTTTCGCTGAAGCACTTTTTATTTGTATCTATTTGTATCTAAATTTACATCTGGTCTACATATCTCTGAATATTGGATGCATTGACATATTTGTGCATCTTCTCTCCATCGAGTACAACCAGAGTCGGTGCCTGCATAATTCCAAATTTGCGTACCATTTCCGGATTCTGATCCGCATCGATGACCTGATACTCTTCTCCCTCAAGCATTTTCTTTGCAATTTTACAGTTCGGACAGGTTGCCGTTGTAAATAAGTATTTTTCTTCTTTTGCAGTTTCCACAACTGTTTCTTGTTCTGTTTTCACCGGCTGTTCTGACTCAAGCTTTTGTTCTGCCGGTGTTGCTTTCAAATTAGAATGTAAAATATCATATACGGTACGATTCTTATATTCCTGACTCTTTCCATCGTTCCAGTTTTGAACCGGACGGTAGTAGCCGGTAATTCGGCTGTAAACCTCTGCTTTTTCTCCACATTTTGGGCAAATAAAATGTTCGCCTGCAATATAGCCATGTTTCTTACATACAGAATAAGTTGGAGAAAGAGTGTAATACGGAAGTTTATAATTTTCTGCAATTTTACGAACTAAAGAAGCAGCGGCTTTCCAGTCCGGAAGTTTCTCTCCAAGAAATGCATGAAATACTGTTCCAGAGGTATAAAGGGTCTGAAGTTCATCCTGTACATCGAGTGCATCAAAGATATCGGAGGTATATTCAACCGGCAGATGAGAGCTGTTCGTATAATATGGAGTGTCACCCTCTTTTCCGGCAGTACGGATATCCGACCAGCGTTCTCTGTCATGTTTTGCCAGACGATAAGCAGTTGACTCTGCCGGTGTTGCCTCGAGATTATATAAGTCACCATATTCTTCCTGATACATCACCAGACGCTCTCTCATATGATTTAAAACTCTCTTGGTAAATTCCTGCGTACGCACATCGGTCATATCACATTTGAGCCATCTTGCATTTAATCCGGCTTCATTCATACCTACTAATCCAATGGTGGAAAAATGATTGTCAAAACTTCCCAGATAACGTTTGGTATATGGATACAGACCTTCCTCTAAAAGTTTGGAAATTACATCTCTTTTCGTCTTTAAGGAGCGGGCTGAAATATCCATCATACGGTCCAGACGCTGCATAAAGTCATTTTCATCTTCTGACTGATATGCAATACGCGGCATATTAATCGTTACAACTCCTACAGAACCGGTGCTCTCTCCAGAACCAAAGAATCCACCTGTTTTCTTTCTTAATTCACGTAAATCAAGGCGCAGACGACAGCACATGCTTCTTACATCGCTTGGCTGCATATCGCTGTTAATATAGTTTGAAAAATACGGTGTTCCATATTTAGACGTCATTTCAAATAACAGGCGGTTATTTTCAGTATCAGACCAGTCAAAGTCTTTGGTAATGGAATAAGTCGGAATTGGATACTGGAATCCTCGTCCATTTGCATCTCCCTCAATCATGGTTTCAATAAATGCCTTATTAACCATATCCATTTCTTTTTTACAGTCTTTGTATTTAAACGGCATTTCTTTTCCGCCGACAATTGCAGGAAGTTCTGCCAAATCATCCGGAACCGTCCAGTCTAAGGTAATATTGGAAAATGGTGCCTGCGTTCCCCAACGGCTCGGTGTATTGACTCCGTAAATAAAGGCTTCAATACATTTTTTTACTTCTTTATAGCTTAATCCATCTGCTTTTACAAACGGTGCAAGGTAAGTATCAAAGGATGAAAATGCCTGCGCACCAGCCCATTCATTCTGCATAATTCCCAGAAAATTTACCATCTGATTGCAAAGCACACTTAAATGTTTTGCCGGTGCAGAAGTAATCTTTCCTTCAATTCCACCAAGCCCTTCCTGAATCAGCTGTTTTAAAGACCAGCCGGCACAGTATCCGGTCAGCATAGACAAATCATGAATATGGATATCGGCATTTCTGTGTGCTTCTGAAATTTCATTGTCATAAATTTCAGAGAGCCAGTAATTTGCGGTAACTGCACCGGAATTGCTTAAAATTAATCCACCAACAGAATATGTCACGGTAGAGTTTTCTTTCACTCTCCAGTCCTCTACTTTTACATAGCTGTTGACAATCTCTTTATAGTCCAGAATCGTGGATTTCATATTACGGATTTTTTCTCTCTGTTTACGGTATAAAATATATGCCTTTGCAACATCTGCATATCCTGCTTGAATCAGTACATTCTCCACACTGTCCTGAATATCTTCTACAGAAATTTTTCCTTTTTTGATTTTTTTCTGAAAATCAGATGTCACATGAAGTGCCAGCATGTCCAGCATATCGTCACTGAATTGTTTATCGGTTGCATCGTATGCTTTTTTGATGGCCTTTGTTATTTTGTCTATTCGGAAATTGTCAATTTCTCCATCCCGCTTTACTACCTGAAACATACTTTTCATTCCTCCTCGTTTGCGCCTTGTTTTGAAACGCTGTAGATTCATTTTAGCAAATGCCCCTAGAGAAGTCAACCGCAAAAAATACCATATATGGTTTGATTTTTTTCACATTCCACCATATATGGTATTTTAATCTTCATAAAACTCTTTTATTCTCCAAGTCTTCCATAGATATCTTTTGGAACTCTTGCTTTGATTTCGATTCCATTTTCTGTATATTTTTCTTCAATTAACTGACCGTATTTTCGTACCAGTTGTAACATTCCGGCATCTTTATAATCTAACACACGTTCGATATAAATCTGATTTCCAATCAAAATTTTTTCCAGTGTGTTTTTTAATTCATCCAGACCCAAACCGGTACGCGCAGAGATTTTTAAAACATAATCTGCCTTAAAATCCCGGAGAATCTCATCTCCTGCCAGACGGTCCTGCTTGTTAAATAACGTGACAATTGTCTTATCCTTTACTCCCAGGTCCCGCAAAGTTTCATAGACGATGAACATCTGCTCTTCCACCTGAGGATTCGATGCATCTACTACGTGCAAAATCACATCCGCATACTTTGCTTCTTCCAGTGTACTTTTAAATGCTTCAATCAAATGATGTGGAAGCTTCCGGATAAATCCAACCGTATCGGTCAGATAAATCCTCTGTCCACCATCCAACTCTAACAGGCGAGTGGTCGGGTCTAACGTTGCAAACAATTTATCTTCCGATAACACACCTGCATCCGTCAAGGTATTTAAGAGCGTCGATTTTCCCGCATTGGTATATCCTACAATTGCTGCCGTCATCACACGGTCTTTTTTTCGTCCTTCTCTTAAGAGCTCTCTGTGCTTTTTCACATGTTCCAGCTCTTTTTTCAACTGGGAAATCCGCTCTTTAATCAGACGACGGTCCATTTCCAGTTTTTTCTCTCCTGGTCCTCTTGTTCCAATTCCGCCTCCAAGTCTTGAAAGGGAACTTCCAAGTCCGACCAGACGCACCGCACGGTAACGCAGCTGAGCAAGTTCGACCTGAATTTTTCCTTCTTTTGTGACGGCACGGCTTGCAAAAATATCCAGAATCAACAGGGTACGGTCCATAATCTTAGATTCCAGTTCCTGCTGTAAATGATTCATCTGAACCGGACTCAGTTCGTCATCACAGATAATTCCAGTTGCATCAAGCGCATTTAACAGAGTACGGATTTCATCAATTTTTCCTTTTCCGACATAAGTCCCAGGGTGAATCCGTTCTCTCTTTTGAATGACCGTTCCTACGACTTCTGCTCCTGCGGTTTTCGCAAGTTCTGCCAGTTCCTGAAGCGATTCTTCGGTATCATCTCCATCATTTTCCTGTACACCGACTAAGATGACACGCTCGGTTTTATCACTTAAATCAAATAATTCCATCTACTCTCCTATTTATCTGGTTTCCAGAAAATAACTTTCTTTTACCGCTTTTTCATCGGACGGATACGCTTTTAAATACTCTGCAATTTTTTCTTTTGCTGTTGCAAAATCAGAGGTCTTTTCATAAACTACAATTTCATTAAACAGTAGTCCCTGTTTTTCTTCTTCATCTCCTGTATCCAGTCCTTTTTGGATATTTTTAAGGGCAGAAGTATAATCTTCTTCTAAAATATTGCAGTATGCCAGTCCATTGTATGCCTTTGCCTGATAGCCTTTTTCGCTCAAACATTCCTGATACATGGATTTCGCATTATCAATATCACCCAGCTCTGCATAAACCTTTCCAAGATAAATCGCAGCATCTTTGTATCCATCTTCATAAGAACTCGAAAGTTCTTCTTTTGCTTTGTCATATTCTTCCAGATAATAATAAATTCTGCCTTTATTATAAGCGTCCTCTTTACCTTTTCCGTCAATTTCAAGCGCCTGTTCCAGATAAGATGCGCCATCTGCTTTCAAGTCATAATCTGCATAAACTTTGTAAACCTGCAGATAATCATCATAGTCTTCTGATTCTTCTATCACTTTTGAAAAATCTTCTTTTGCATCATCATACTGGTCAAGACGCAGTTCTGCACTTCCTTTTAAGAAATGAGCTTCCTTGCTTTCTTTTAAATCCATCAGTGCCTCTGCATGTTTTAAACTACTTTCATAATCTGCCAGTTTATATTCCACGGATGAAAGATAAGATAAAATATCTGTCTTTACCTCAGTCTTTGACTTTTCTGCTTTCTTTAATGCAGATGAAAATGATTTCTTGGCCTCTTCATAATTTCCAAGTCGAAGATAGGCAATTCCTTCTCCTCTTAACGCTTCTGCTGTATGCTCTTTTTCTGCCACTGCCAGTTCAAAGTTTTCAATTGCACTTTCATACGCTTTATTTTCCAAATCCAGTGCACCTTGCTCATAATTACTATTCTGATTACCTGCACAGCCAGTCAGCAGACAAAGAAGGCATCCGCCAACTATCAAACTTCTTCTATATTTTCTGTTCACTCACTGTTCCTCATTTCTACTGAACCAGATTCTGGGCTCTCATCACTGCAATCACTTCATCGACATACTGATTACAGATTTCATCTGTAGATGCCTCAACCATAACACGTACAACCGGTTCTGTTCCGCTTTCTCTTACAAGGATTCTTCCATCCTCTCCGAGTGCTTCTTCTACTTTTTTGATTGCATTTACCACTTCCGGATTTTCTCTGGCTTCTTTTTTGTCATAAACACGCACATTTTTCAAAACCTGCGGATAAATCTTTACTTCGGATGCCAGTGTACTTAACGGCAGTTTCTTTTCGATAATAACTTCCATAATCTTCAGAGAAGTTAAGATTCCATCACCTGTAGTCGCATGTTTGGAAAAAATGATGTGTCCGGACTGTTCTCCGCCGAGACTTGCACCGATTTCCTTCATGCGTTCCAATACATAACGGTCGCCTACCTTGGTCTTCTCCATGGTAATACCGTTCTTCTCAGCCATCAGGAAGAATCCCAGATTACTCATTACGGTTGCTACGATGGTGTCCTTTTTCAGGGTTCCCTTGCTCTTCATAAAGTTGCCGACGATTGCCATGATCTGGTCACCGTCTACGATCTTACCATTTTCATCTACAGCTAA
>JAIIAN010000483.1 GCA_022717655.1 Bacillota bacterium
GATTCAATATTACCGCTCCCTGAGGGGGGCTTATTATTTCATCTCCATTGCTGAGACGACTGCCGACAAGAGCAACTCTACGACCTGCGTTATTATGTCCCGCCTCTCCTGCACCATTGATTATTGTCGCTTCCGAATCATCAGGATAAACGACAGTATCCTGAATCTGAGCTACCCAGAATTTTTGACCTGTGCTGATCTCTACTTCTGAAGTGGCAGTTGCTGTTTTGAGTATTCCACCGTCACGAGTCTGACTTCCTTCAACCGCGATGCGGTAGATCTCGATCACAGGATGCTGTTTGAGTCCGGTTTGCTGTTTCATAAGTCCCTCTACTTGTTATAGAAATAATCAAAGAGGTCATTTTACAAGCAATAACCACATGAGCAACAAGTATTAGACCTAAGTGAAACTTCGTTTCGTAACCACCAGCAAGGCTGATTACTCATCGTTCAATGTCCGATTACCGTTTTTTTCTCTGTATAGGACGCAAATTTAATTAAAGCGTTTTCGGTTTAAAACGGACGCGATGGTGTTGAGAAAATCTAACAGTAGCCCTGTAAGAGGGGCTATAACCGAAATCATTTTTACGGTTCGCTTTCACATCCTAAGCCAGATGGGATCCAATCTCAGCAGGCAAGGCTTCCTCGGTTAACTGCTTGATTAATGGCGTTAAGATGCTATCTTTGCCTGTTGATGCCTGAGCGAAATGGTGGGATTTAAGTGCTTTGCCGAAATCGAAGTACTGGAGCATGTGCCTTTCCTTTTCGATTGTATATTACTGTAATAACACAGAATTTCTAACACTCCCGGTAACCATCAATCTTCTTGTTCAGCCAGTATGTAATCTCAACCAAATCCAGTTTCACTGCAATCATTTTGGCTCTTGCCAGCAATACTTGAATGTCTCATGAACTGGATCCGGACATGTATTGCCGCTTTAACACTGGGGAATTATTCACAAATCTACCCTCTCCATGGTTTCTCTGCATGTTAACGCATCATACTTTGTAAGCACAAAACGTAATCGTATACCTTTTAATTTTGCTCTTAGGATTGGTGGCTTTTGTTGCAAGGAGCCAAGTTTAGTGGTACAACTCACTTGCCTCATCGCTATACAGTCCATTGAAATACATGGTTTTTATTCGAGAAATCTTAGCTGGCAGGACCCCACTCATTTCTGCTTTTCCCTCAACGCGTTTATGCACTGCGCTTCTTTCATTACGACCTTAATCCTTGTAAATAATAGGGTTTAATTGGCGCGATAATATATCTTTCATTTAACTGAAATAATATTGTCATACACCTGTAATAATAGACTGTCATTTTATTATCGGGTGTCTTTTTTCCGTCATAAGCAAAAAAATATATATCTGGATTAGAAAGTTAACTTCGTGTATTAAATTAAACACGTATTCCGAAGGGAAGTGACAATTATGGCTACTGCAGTTTTAAATGTTAAAATTGATGAAGCGCTAAAAGAAAGACTTCGCCACTATGCCGAAGTCAATAATGAGAATTTAAGCGTGACCACAGAGAAACTGCTGCTGCTGGC
>JAIIAN010000484.1 GCA_022717655.1 Bacillota bacterium
CTTTATTTTTAAAGTATTTTCAAGTTCAAATAACATTCTTATTCCTCCGCAGTTTTAACCAAACAATTACCAAGTTTTTACTAAATTACTGCAAATTTCAACTCTCTTAATTTATTTCAACTCCATCTTCTTGCCCTACGGACAATAAGCATCCATCGCTTTCAGCTCGGTCAATTTTGATTTTTACACAACCCTTTAAAAAAAGCCTTTGCATTATCCAGATCATTCTTATCCGGATGTCCTTTTGATATACCTCCTATAAGCTTGAATGGTCCAAATGTGTCATATCCCTTACAAGAAAATTCTCCCACAATTCTTCCCTGCTTTTCTTTTATAATTCCCTTTATTGAATCAAAGACTGGCTTTCCTCCATAAGTGCATATAAGAAAAACATCCTTATTCTCTGGAAGATTTACTTCAGCAAAGTTGATTACGGTCTGGTGCATTTTACCAAAATAAATACCAGAGGCAAATCCTATAAGATCATACCCGGATAAGTCCTTTTCAGTAATCTTAGTTGCATCAACTACATCAATATCATTTTCAGCTACTATTGCACATACCAGCTCTTTTGTATTGTTGTGATGAACTGATGCGTACATAATAACTGTTTTCATATCTGCTTCACCCCATTATTTCTTAGTTTAAAATCCAATCTCATCTGGTGCCACAGGACATTTCCATGAGTAGATTTATCAGTTATACCTTCATCAACAAATCCAAACTTGGAATAATAGGGAACAAGACTTTCTTTACAGGTTAGAACCAGTCCCCTTCGGTTCTGTTCTCTGGCATCTAAGATTGCCTTCTTAATTAGCTCTTTCGCATATCCGCATCTGCGATATTCAGGAAGAGTATTTACGCCAAAAATCATCTGCCATGCACCATTCTCATTATGCATTGATGCATTTTCATACATCTCATCTGTAAGATTGGCCTCATCCGTAACAAAACCATCTACAAACGCAATGAGTTTATCGTTATCAAACATAAGCCAGAAATGATTTCCATAATATTTTATTCTTTGCTCAAATTCTTCTTTAGTTGCTGCCTCTAAGACAGGAAAACATACAGATTCAACCGATGCAATATCGTCTAAATCAGCCATTGTTGCATATCTTATATTCACAATCATTCCTTCTTTACTATTGCTTTTTACATTTAATTCTTATTCATATATTACAATAATTTGCTTAAATACTCTGCCGGAACAGCCTTCGTAAGCCATACTCCATTTACAGATAAGAAAAACTCATATCCTTCATCTGCCATCTTTCCGGCTGCCACCCTATACACCACAGGCTTTCCATGCCTGCTGCCCACCTTAACTGCTGTCTCAGTATCCTTTGATAAATGAACATACAGCCTGCTCTTAGACAGTAATCCTTCTTTATCTATTGATGCAACAAACTTCTCACCTGTTCCATGATAAAGAAACTCTGGAGGAGTTTTCTTTTCAAGTTCAACATCAACAGGTATTGAATGTCCTTGGTTTGCTCTAATCAAAGTCTTATCTTCATTAAATGAATACCGCTGCTTGT
>JAIIAN010000485.1 GCA_022717655.1 Bacillota bacterium
TGACAAGATGTGCAACAGGTATCCAGCCACACACTATTCCAAGCACTCTCCACCTGATTCCAAGCTGCTCAGATGTAACATACACCATGATAATTCCTATCCAGAATATAATGCTTTCCACAAGAATTCCTATCCCTGCCCGAATAAGCCAGTAAACTGGTGATTTCACTATTCCTGCCGGACCGCCAAACCATTTTGCATAACAGCCTGTAAAACCTAATACAAGATATATTGCTAACATTACTGTCGTCCAGCAGAATATTTTCAGCATAATTCTGCCAAAGTTACATACTTTGATTCTCCCCATAATTAATCTCCCCTATCGTTTTTCTCAACTGTCTTGCCGCCGAACTCACCGGATGTCTGCTATCATATACCAGACATATATTTCTCTTTGGAACATTATCTCTTAATGATATCTGCACAATCTCTTTCTTATCAATCGATTCCTTTGCCATTGTCTCTGGCAAAAATGCAAGTCCTAATTCACACTTTACAAGAGGAAGTATCTGGTCCGTTGTCGCCGCTTCCGTATCAGGTTCTAATTCAACCCCATGCGACATAAATAAGTCCTTATAGAATCTGAATGTCATAGTTTCTCTTCCAAGGCATATCAGTGGATAATCCGTCAATTCCCTTATTGATAATTCCTGACTTCCCAATGCTGTAAATGTAGTCCCTCCGACAAGTATTTCCTGAAAAGAGTGCAGCACCACTGTCTTTAATGATGAATCCGTATACACAGGTGATGATACCACTGCAAAGTCTACCAGTCCATTTTTTACTGCTTCAATTGCTTCCGGTGTCGAATGATTATATATCTTAAGCCTGATTCCGGGATTGACCATGTGAAATGCTTTTAATTTATCAAGAAGAAATATATTAAGCGCAGTCTCACTTGCGCCTATAGAAATACTTCCATGTGAAAGACTCGCACTATCAGCAAGTTCTTCCTCTGCTGCCATAAGCTGTGTCATAGCCGCAGTCACCCTTATATAAAGCTTTTCCCCTTCTGGTGTAAGCTGTATTCCCCGGTTATTTCTTACAAAAAGCGTTGTATTAATCTGCTGTTCCAGACAATTCATTGCCCTTGTAACATTAGGCTGGCTGCTTCCTAATACCTGCGCAGCCTTAGTAAAATTCTTGTATTTGGCTACATAATAAAATATCTTATAATACTCAAAATTGACATCCATACTCTATCCCCCTTAACATCTGATATATCATATTGTTATAGCATTTATATCAATTATAGTTTTTACTTATTTCTACCCCAATAGTATAATCTAGCCGAAAATGAAAAACAAGAAGGAGCTGATGATTATGAAAGAAAAGACTATCTTTCCAAGAGAAGAAAAATCAGAGGTTTTATTTGATAAAATTCTGAATGACCAATGGGCTTACAACAAACTTTTCCAGACATTCTGCAACAATCTGTTTTGCAACGATGATTCTGAAGCTATGCTTTCTCCGCTTCAATTCACCGAAGCGTTATTTAACTGCTATTCTAATAAAGATTTATCAGCATTTCTTATGGCTA
>JAIIAN010000486.1 GCA_022717655.1 Bacillota bacterium
CAGGTCAACAAGAGTTGGACCTTATTGCCGCTGATATAAAAAGGAGTGAGGAGGAAGAAACCAACCGAGTTCTTTCCAATATAGACTCCTTGCTGATAAATGGACACCAACTCATTCTTAACCAAGTTTATGACAGTATAGGCTTTAATCAAATTCCAGACCCGATTCTTCGTAGTCTTTCTAAAAAACGCAAAACACACAACTCTGAAACAAGAACAACAACGATTACTTTCGAGGCTATTGAACGGTACACTTATTCCGGATTCATGGTTTTAACAGCCATTCTTCTTTGCGTATATGCAGGCAATTGCCCTCGTGGAGCAACCAAAAGCATAGAGGTGTTCAACTTTATGCTTCACGGCTTGCTTGGTGCCAATCCGTGCCATACTACAATTAGAACTTGGTTAGAGAAGCTAGGATTGGACACCCTCAAACATAAGGATATGAGTCTTGATGAAGCTTACGCAATCATCATGAATGCCTGCATATCTGTAAATAACCAGCAAATGCTTCTCGCCCTCAAAGTACCAGCTGACCATACAGACAAGCCACTTACCCATGGTGATGAAGAAGTTGTCGGCATGGCTATATCTGATAGTTGGACTTCGATGAGGTAAAAACGTTTGGAAAAGAAATTATTGATGAGCAGAAGAATAACCCGGAGTATTTCATAACTGACAATGGTAGCAACCTAAAGGAAGCTATAGAGTTATTGGGTATCGCACACCATAAAGACTTAGACATACATTAGCAACGTTCTTGAAACAGGTCTATGACAAAAAACAAGAATTGATTGACTTCGAGCGACTTTTCGGGAAAACAAAGCACTTGGTATTAAGTAGTAGTAGCTTACTTGATGCCATCTAAACAAAGGAGTATTGCTCGCTTCATGAACATGTTTTCAACCATAGATTGGGCTATAAAAATGTTGCAGAACTTCTCCAAGTTTAACCCTATAGTGCAATACCATTTCTCCCTTGTCCCAAAGTATCCAAGTCTTATTGAGAAACTGAACAAGGTGCTTTCGTCCTATAAGGGCATCATGAAGATTTGCAAACAAGATGATCTGTCAAAAGACAGTGCGGAAAAGTACAACGTTATCCTTTGACAATGCCTTCTTGCAGGAAGTATAAAACAAAGACTCATATACTCGAAAGTCATGGATTATTTGGACAAAGAATGTATGTTGCTTACGGATGAGTACCCTATTCATAATATTTCATCAGACCTTATCGAGTCTGAATTTGGAATCTTCAAAGCGGATGTGCCATCCAATAAAATCAATGGATTTACAGTTTCTGTACTCTATATACCAATAAGGGCTAAACTAGGAGCGTTGGAAAATGCTCGTAAGATAAACGTCGGAGAGATTATGAAGAGACAGGCAGTGGGCAATGTTAAACTTTGGAAAGAAAAGAGCCTGCGCAAGAATCCTATGATTAAGCGGAGGAACATACTTTGTGCTTAAAAGTGAGTACATCAGATTGGACAGCCTACATTAATGACTGATTCTTAAAATTTCATTTTATATAATAC
>JAIIAN010000487.1 GCA_022717655.1 Bacillota bacterium
ATACAATTGGGATCAATGACAGAATCAATGCTGCCATTTTCATGGTTTCCGTATGTACGATCACGTCCGTTACCATCTCCATATCCGCCGTCTTTCCATTGGTTAAAATGGTCTGGATCACATACTGCAGCACATAGAGACCGCTTTTGGTCACATACAGCATATTATCCATCCATGCATTCCAATGCCGTACACTGTACCATAAAGAAACAGTCGCCAGCACCGGGGTAGAAATCGGAAGATAGATCTGGAATAATACCTGAAGGTTGGTAGCGCCGTCAATCTTTGCGGATTCCTCCAATGCCGGAGGAATACTCATAAAGAAGTTTCTTGTAATGATCAGCGCAAATCCGGTGATCAGGTCCGGCAGAATATATACCAGAAAATTGTTGGTCAGATGCAGGTTTTTCATTAACAGATACTTAGGTATCATACCACCTGAGAAGTACATGGTAAATACCACAAACATCATAATTCCTTTTCTGTAAGGCAGATTTTGTTTCGCAAGTGGATATGCAGTCAGTACAGTCACCAGAACTCCACTTGCAGTACCCACAACAGTTCTTAAAATTGTATTAACATAGCTATGCCAGAAATTGTCATCCGTTGCAATCTGTACATAACCAGAAAAATCAAAGCTGGTGGGAATTAAATGAAATCCCGTTTTATTCACTACAGAAGCTGGGCTCATAGAGATCGTAATTACCTGCATAAATGGAAGAATAATGGATATAACCAGAATCGCCACGATGCCGTAGGAAAATCCATCAACGATCCAATCTTCTGCGCTTCTTTTCTTTTTCCGCTTCCGCTGTATGTTTTCCTCTCTTTTCTGATCTTTCATGTTACATTTTCCTCCTACCACAGAGCATAATCGTTGGTTTTTCGCGCGATATAATTCGTCATGACTACCAGCATAAATGAGATAATGTTCTTAAACAGATCCACTGCCGTTGTAAAACTGTACTGCATCTTCTGGATTCCCATCCGGTATACGAAGGTAGAAATCACATCGCCAACTGCATAAGTACTCGGCGTTAAGAAGTTGTAAACCTGTTCAAAACTGTCATTTAAAATTTTGCCGGATTCCATGATAAACATAACCGTAATAATCGGAGCCAGTGCCGGAATCGTCACATGAAGGATCTTTTTAATTCTTCCCGCACCGTCCATCTCTGCCGCCTCATAAAGGGTCGGATCCACGGAAGTAACCGCCGCTAAATATACGATGGAACCCCAGCCAACAGATTTCCATAAATCAGAAAGCACTAACACGCCCCGGAAGTACTTGGGTTCTGCCACAAAAAAGATCGGTTCCATACCAAGATTCTGCAATAAGATATTGATCGGGCCTCTGGATGGAGATAAAAACTCGATGATAATTCCAGATACCACAACCCATGATACAAAGTGTGGAAGGTAAGAAATCGACTGGGCAATCTTCTTAAACCGGTAATTGCTGATCTCATTTAACGCCAGACACAGCAGAATCGGTGCCGGGAAACAGATCAACAGCTTATAAAAACTGATCA
>JAIIAN010000488.1 GCA_022717655.1 Bacillota bacterium
CTTCCGGTTTGGACATTTCTTCATCAATTTCGCTGTCTCTCAATTCAAGTTTTTCAATTTCCGCTTCTGTTTTCTTTAAATCATTTTCGCGTTTTCGTTTTTGAGCCTGTTCTTCTTTTTGCTGTTTCCAGTCTGATTTGTTAGAAGATTCTGTTTGAACAGCAATGGTTTCTTCTTGTGTATCCGGCGCATAAATTTTAGTCAGTTCTTCGCGCTTTTCCATATAATAGTCATAATTTCCAATATAATTGACCAGATTATGGTTGGTTAAATCTAAAATTCTGGTTGCGGTTTTATTGATAAAATAACGGTCATGAGAAACATAAAGTACCGTTCCGGTATAGTTATTAAGCGCTTCTTCCAGGATTTCTTTTGAAACGATATCTAAATGGTTGGTAGGCTCATCGAGAATCAGAAAATTGGCCTCTGATAACATCAGCTTGGCAAGAGAGACACGTCCACGTTCTCCGCCGCTCAAAGAGCTGATTTGCTTAAATACATCATCTCCGGTAAAAAGAAAAGCGGCGAGAAGATTCCGAATTTCAGTATTGGTCAGTTTAGGATAATCATCTGAAATTTCTTCGAAGATTGTTTTTTCCATATGCAGAACGTGATGTTCCTGGTCATAGTAACCAATATGAACTTTGCTTCCGAGAGTAAAAGTCCCGCTGTCAGCAGGAATCACGCCATTTAAAATTTTTAAAATAGTTGTTTTGCCAGTTCCTTTATTTTCACTGTATGCAGAGTAATTTCCGGAAAAAGAAGAAACTTTTCCGTTGTCTATTTCAATTACTTTAGATACAATTTTATCAAGAAAGTAACGGTCATGAGAAACAATTAAGACAGCTCCTGCATAGTTTAAAAGATAAGTCTCCAGCCAGGAGATAGAATCCATATCCAAATGGTTAGTAGGCTCATCGAGAAGTACGATATCAGGTTTGGATAACAGCAGACGACCAAGTGCCACTCGGGTTTTCTGACCTCCGGAGAGAGTTGAAACCAGTTTGGAAAAATCACTTTCCGCAAAGCCCAGACCTTTTAAAACACCGATTAATTCGCTTTTATAAGCGTATCCGTTTTCCAATTCAAAATTATGGGTTAAGCGGGAATAAGTATCCATAAGCCGTTCTAATTCATCAGCCTTAGCGTATTTCATCTGTTTTTCTATTTCACGCATCTGTAGTTCCATATCAAGAATATGCTGTTTTACTTGAAGTAAAGAGTCGTAAATTGTTAAATCTGTATCTAAATCCTGATGCTGTGCCAGATAACCAATTCGTTTTCCTTTGGCAAGAATGACTTCTCCTTGATCGGTGGGAAGCTCCTGCATAATAATGCGTAGTAAGGTGGTTTTGCCCGCACCATTAATTCCGACCATTGCAGCTTTTTCATGATCTTCTATATGAAAAGAGGCATTTTGGATTAAAGTTACACCTCCGAATGATTTTTCTATATTTTGACATGCAAGTATCATAAATTCCTCCTTAAAAACTTCTATTTATCTGTATTAAAAAAACGCCATTGTATTTATT
>JAIIAN010000489.1 GCA_022717655.1 Bacillota bacterium
ACCATAATCACCATTTTCATAAGCGATCTTAGTTATTCTCTTTAATTGCATTATTTTCTCTCGGACAGATTGCAGTCTAATTCTATCTACTGATTTCATGTCCAGTGTTTCATTATCACACTCAACAAACTGATTGATTTTCGCACAAGGCTTAACTAAATAGTTATGTACACAGTAACCAAATTCTGTTAAGTGTATTGCACCTTGATTAAGGTTATCAAAATCAATTGTCAATTCATTTGTGGGTATTGTCTCACTTTGACAATAATTACTCCCATTCAATTTAATAGCTTTGATTTTATCTAACATATCTTCTTCCGAAACATGGTTATAAACTCTGTTCTGATTCACATTGACACGACCAGACCATTTAGCTATATCCAGCTCAGACATTTCACCATAATGGGCTATTGTATTTAAAAGGTGCCGTGGTTGGTGTGACCGGATAAGTAACGGCTTACCTTCAATATCATAATATCCGTATCGGGCGAAAATATTTTTAAATCCAGACTCGTGACGCATTTTATTTTGTATATCATTAAAAAAGAATCCTTTAGTAGGTTTGTAAAATGAATAGATATCACTCATTTGGGATAAAGAAAATTGGCGAGGATTCAATAAACATAATGCATTACTAAATCTTATGGATTTTTCTTCATCATACCAAGGAAAGTCTCTGCTAAAACCAGAGCTAATCATTTCCCATAGCTCACTCAATGAATAGTTATAATCATTGGAGTTTAAGAAACTTTTCCCACCATCCAAACTCGTTCTTTTAATTTTTAGAACGCATGATTTACGATCATGTAAAGGGTAGCCAAGTGCATGACAAACCTGTACAACAGTCAACTTTAATTTTTCATCAACTTTTGGGCAAAGTTCATGTCGGTAAAATTTATCAGGGTATTTTTCGCACCATTGAGCTAATTCCCTTGCATTTTGTGATAAGGAAAGCAGTCTCCTAATCGCTTTCTTCGCAACTGGTATCATAACCTGTGGAATCCACTTGATATTAGGGCCATACCCCTTAACCGAATAGAATCTCAGACCATATCTTTCGACCCCCCTCTCATCTTTTTGTGTAATCTCACAATCAGCAGGTAAGGCTAAAATCTCAGAAATTCTGCTCGGACAACAAAGCAGTAGTGCAAATACTGCACTGGTGAATTTATCCCTTGGACTCAGTAGCTCATCATTTTTAGAAAAAATATCAGCAATAGCAAGTAATGCCGTTTCATCTGGTAACTTATCGTTTCTGTGATAGTCCTCAATCTCAGGAAGATAGTTGTTTTTGACCTTCTGCTTCACATGGTTTTTCCAGGATATGTATCCTGATTTCACAAAGTTATGTTCACATAGAAATTTTGATAATTTTTCAAGCTGTATCCCACATTGAGCGAGAACATTACCTTCAAAATATTTACTTCCGATTTGCATTGCCTCATCAAAAACAACGGCTGTAACATTATAAATGAGACCACTGTTCAGAACTTGCAAAAGAGACTGTTCGAGACATCTCAAGGCCATCATTG
>JAIIAN010000490.1 GCA_022717655.1 Bacillota bacterium
TGCTCCTACTTCTTTTCCAAGTCCTGGAGAAGTCAGACGATAAGCTGCATTTTCCACACATTCTTTTGTTCCAACAATATAACCTCCAATCGGAGCTAATCCGCCTCCTGGATTTTTAATTAAAGAGCCAACTACCATATCTGCGCCGACATCACTTGGCTCAATCCGTTCTACAAATTCCCCATAACAGTTATCTACCATACAAATTACATCTGGTTTGATTTCTTTAATAAAATGAATCAGTTCTCCAATCTGTTTTACAGAAAACGTAGGGCGGGTTAAATATCCTTTGGAACGCTGAATCTCCACCAGCTTTGTTTTTTCATTGATTGCATTTTTTATTGCTTCATAGTCAAAGGTTCCATCTTCTAATAATTCTACCTGACGGTAAGTGACTCCGTATTCTGCCAGTGAACCTTTTGATGGACGAATTCCAATGACTTCTTCTAACGTATCATACGGTTTTCCAACCGGAGAAAGCAATTCATCTCCAGGGCGTAAATTTCCAGATAACGCAACTGCAAGCGCATGTGTTCCACACGCAATCTGAGGACGAACCAGCGCTGCTTCTGCATGAAATGCTTCTGCATAAACCTCTTCTAAGGTATCTCTTCCTAAATCATTATATCCATAACCGCTGGAAGAATATAAACACGCCTCACTTACCTTATGTTTCTGCATGGCATGAAGCACCTTTAACTGATTATATTCTGCTGTCTCATCAATTTTTTCAAATCGTTCTTTTAATTTTTCTTCTATTTTCTGTCCGTACGCCAGCACTTCTTTTGAAATTCCAAGCTCACTGTACATTGAACTAAGTTCCTGCATTATAGTATTCCTTTCTCTTTACATACCTCAAGCATATAATCTAATATTTTCGTTTCGTCATAATCAAATTTCTGTTTTTCCAGCCAGATTACATCTTTTTCTCTCTTAAACCAAGTAATCTGTCGTTTTGCAAAATGTCGGGTATCACGTTTTAAAATATAAATGGCCTCTTCTAACGAATACTCTCCATCTAAATACGATAAAATCTCTTTATATCCCAATCCCTGCATAGAAACCATATCCTTTGTACAGCCTCTGCTCTTTAATGCTTTTACTTCTTCAATTAAGCCCTCTTTAAGCATTTCATCAATCCGCTGTTCAATTCTCTGATACAGTTTTTCCCGTTCATCATTTAACACAAAGTAGGCAAAACAATAAGGCGATTCTTTTTTGGCTTCTCTTTCATTATGAACAGAAATCTTTTCTCCTGTCAAATGATAGTATTCCAATGCACGGATGACACGTTTTACATTATTTTCATGAATTGCCTGTGCAGAAGCTTCATCTACCTTTTCAAGCATTTCATGCAGATAATGCGCCCCTTTTTCCTCTGCCATTGCTTCTAATTCTTTTCGATAGCTCCCCGCTTCTGTATTCTCGGAAAAATCAATATCTTTTACAATCGCCTGAATATAAAATCCAGTTCCACCGGTCAAAATCGGAATCTTTCCTTTTGCGTAAATTTCTTCCATT
>JAIIAN010000111.1 GCA_022717655.1 Bacillota bacterium
CATTGAAAAATATAAAGGCAAAAGCCTCTTTGTCACAAGAGAAAATGCACAGCCACTTGGAGAAGATGAATATTATATCGCAGACTTAATCGGCATGGAAGTTTACTTAGATGATGGAAGTCATTTTGGAACGTTAAAAGATGTCATGGAAACTGGAGCAAACGATGTCTATATCATTAAGACAGAAGAGGGCAAAGAAGTGCTGATTCCAGCCATCTACGAATGTATTTTAGATGTCGATGTAGAAGCAGGAAAGATGGAAATTCACCTGTTAGACGGATTAGTATAAAAAGGAGCAGAACAAATGGATTTTCATGTACTCACCCTGTTTCCGGATATGGTCAAACAGGGTCTAAATACCAGCATCATCGGAAGAGCAATGAAAGATGGATATATCACCTTAAATACGGTAAATATCCGCAATTTTGCTACGAATAAACATAACCGCGTGGATGACTATCCTTATGGGGGCGGAGCTGGAATGGTCATTCAGGCAGAACCTGTTTATCGTGCCTGGGAATCTGTGGCAAAAAACAGTAAAGCTATAAAACAGGGGAAAAAACCAAGATGCATTTATCTGACCCCGCAGGGAAAAGTTTTTCATCAGACGATGGTCGAAGAATTTGCTCAGGAAGAAGAATTAATTTTTTTATGCGGACATTATGAAGGAATTGACGAACGTGTCTTAGAAGAAGTGGTCACAGACTATGTTTCCATCGGAGACTATGTGCTGACAGGGGGAGAACTTGCTTCTATGGTTATGATTGACGCCATCTCAAGATTTGTGCCAGGCGTCTTAAATAATGAAGAATCCGCACAATTTGAATCCATGCAGGATAATCTCTTAGAATACCCACACTATACCAGACCAGAAAGCTGGCATGAAAAAGAGGTGCCGAAAGTCCTCTTAACTGGCGACCATAACAAGATTGAAGCATGGAGATGGGAACAGTCCCTGATTCGGACGAAAGAGAGACGACCGGATTTACTTGAAAAAAATAAAAGCTTAAAAGTAGCCTATTTCAGCCCGACCGGAGGAACAAAAAAAGCAGTAGAGATGTTAGCAACGATGCTGTCCCAGAATCCGGAATATATCGATTTGACAAGAAGGAAATTCCGGAAACAAAAGCAATACTTTGGAAAAAAAGATTTGTTACTTGCAGCTGCACCGGTGTACGGCGGACAGCTTCCACAGTTAAAAGAAGCCCTCTTTACCAATTTTAAAGGCGACCATACCCCTTGTATCTTAATGTCCGCTTATGGAAACCGTGACTTTGATGATACCCTTGCGCAGATGAAAGAGATTTTGGAAGCAAGAGGATTTTACTGCATCGGAGCGATTGCACCGGTCATTCCACATATCTATTCAGAAAAATTAGGAGCAGACCGGCCAAACGCAGAAGATGAAAAAATCTTCCGCCAATTTGCAGTCACAATGAAGCAGAGACTTGAAGAAGGATTTGAAGGGGAAATCAAACTTCCTGGAAATCCAAAGCCAGAACCAAAGACCATGAAGCCGGTGGTTCATTACTTTGATGAAACGAAATGTAAGGGCTGTCAGGCATGTGTCCAAAAATGTCCGGCATCAGCGATTGACAAAGACACATATCAAATAAAGGAAGAACTCTGTGTTGGATGCCTGCGCTGTGAAAAATTATGTCCAAACGGTGCAAGAAGCAGTGACTATGAAAAAGTTAGAAAATATCTCGAGGACAATTTTTGTCGTTCTAAGATGGTAAAATATTATTGAATGGGGAAAATGCCGAAGAATCCACAGGAAATATTTTGAAAAATGGCGGTTTGGCTCTTGTTTTGTTAAAACAGAGATGATATGATAAAATAAGATAAACGTAGAATTGGAAATTCGATCGAAAATGTAGTGTTTTTTCGGCAGATTAAAGGTTCCAATTAAGTAAAGGAATAAAGGGGAAACAGGGGAAAAGATGTATCAAAAAGAATCAAAGGGCTGGTTTAAACACTATGATTTCATTTTACTGGACATGATTTGTCTGCAGATAGCTTTCTTTCTTGCGTATGCAATTCGTGGACTCGGATGGAATCCATATTCGCAGATTGTTTATCGTAATATGGCAATCTTTGCAGAAGCAGCAGATATAATTATCATTTTCTTTTTTGAGACATTAAAAAATGTCTTAAAAAGAGGACACTATATTTATAGAAACACTCAAACACATATTGCTTGTGGGAGTCTTATCTATAAGTTACTTGTTCCTAGTGAAAGATGCGCAGGTGTATTCAAGATTCATTATGGTGACGACCGTTGGAATTTATTTTGTATTGACTTATCTTGTAAGGGAAGCATGGAAATCTGTTTTAAAAAAACGTATGAAAGCTGGAAGTGAGCGTTCTCTTCTGATTGTGACGACATCAGATGTGGTGGAGACGGTCGTATTAGATATGAAAGAAAATAACTATGCAAGATTTATATTTGCAGGTGTGGCAGTCATCGACAAAAATATGATCGGACAGAAAATCGGTGGGCTTTCCATTGTAGCAGATGAAAAGACTACACCAGATTATGTCTGCAAGGGTTGGGTGGATGAGGTACTGATCGTACCATCAGAGAAAAGTGAATATCCGGAAAGTTTGATGGAAAAACTTGAAGAAACCGGAGTCACCACACACTTAAATCTTGCAAAAATTTCAAGTGCGTGTGGTAAAAAACAGTTTGTAGAAAAGATCGGAAACTACACAACACTGACTACAAGCATGAACTATGCAACTGCAAAACAAGCTTTTTTGAAACGTACGATGGACGTTTGCGTGGGAATTATTGGCTGCATAGCGACTGGACTTTTAGTCATCATCATAGGACCGCTCATTTACAAAGAATCACCGGGAAATATCTTCTTTGCACAAGAAAGAGTTGGAAAGAATGGAAAACGATTCAAACTGTATAAATTCCGAAGCATGTACTTAGATGCAGAAGAAAGAAAAGCAGAACTGATGAAGTATAATAAACTTGGCGATGCGAAAATGTTCAAAATGGACTTTGACCCGAGAGTCATTGGGAACAAAGTGTTGCCGGATGGAACGAAAAAGACCGGAATTGGAAACTTTATAAGGTCTACCAGTCTGGATGGGTACGATATAATAGGACAAACCCGTAAAAGCCTTGAAAACAGAGGGTTTCGCAAGGTTAGTCCAATGAATTTTCTTGATAATCATACCCGTTTCGGGTGGTATTCCTGTGATATGGGGATTGCGACAGTTTAGAACAAACAGCTCAGAATACTTGTAGATGCAAAGGATTTGAGGTGGTTTAGGCTGTAGGAATCCTGTTTGTTGTGTAATGACCAAAAAAAGATGGTCAAATGTGTTATGGCAGGTTCAAGGTTCGTTATGATGGTTCTTTCAGTTTGGAAAAATCATGAAAAGGAGGTTTGAATAAGAGTCTTTTAGTACTGGTTTGTGCGATGATTTAGAAAGGCTGTCTGCCGTATTAGACGCTCCAATTTGTTGGGGGGGTAGTGCAAGATATGACAGGAAAAATAAAAACTGACGGTTATAAGAGGGTACTTCGGAGATCCGGGGTGCGTCTGGCTGTGTCCTTCACCCAGTAAAATATGTTCACAGAAAAAAAGAAAAATATTTATTAAAAGTGCCGGATAACAGGAAGGAAATCTGGTGAGAAGAGAGGTACAGATGAAGGATAAGAAACGTAAAAAAAGAAATATTCGCTGGACATTGGTTTTATATGATCTGCTTGTTTTTGCTCTGGCGGCAGTGTTGCTTCTGGGGCTTTATGGAGGAAACGACAGGCTCACATATAACGGAATGGTGCATCAGGCAGTATTGGCATTGATATGTATTTTTGCCAGCAGGTTGATTGGAAATGTATATGGTCAGATTTGGAGATATGGCGGCATTCAGTGTTACATCAGACTACTATGTACAGATGCGGTGGCTTTTGTGTTTTATATGTGTCTGGAAATGTTGCTGCCGGTAGAAAAGATTACTTTTGCGAGGATGCTGTGTCTGGCATGCCTGAACCTGCTTGGTGCACTGACACTCCGTATGGCATATCGCTATGCATATAAATGCGGGAATCAGGAAACAGCATTTGGACGATTTCTGTCATGGGTTTTATACACTGTTTCCGGTGTAAAGGCAACCAGTGATAAGGAAGTACAGAAGATTAAAATTGCAATCATCGGAGCTGGTCGTGTTGGAGTCAGCTTTGCAGAAGAACTGCTTAATAATGAAGAAGCTGCTTACATACCAAGATGTTTTATTGATACGAACCAGGATAAAGTAGGACGTGAGATCCAGGGAATCCCTGTATGGTCTGAGGATGAAGCAACATTCAGAAAACTTGGAGAATTTGAGGTACAGGAGATTGTCTTTGCCATTCCGTCCATGGATGTAGATAAGAAAAAAGCTCTGTACGATTATTACAAAAAAGCAGGCTATAAGTTAAAGGTTTATGATTATCCGACTGTTTATGCTGCAGGCGGAAAGAGACATTTAAGAGAGTTTGATGCGGAGGATCTGCTGTTCAGGAAGCCGCTGGCTGTGGCTGATGAGCGTACCAACGATTATTACAAAGGCAAGGTGATTCTGATAACCGGTGGCGGCGGTTCTATTGGATCTGAACTGTGCAGACAGCTGGCAAAGATGTCACCGAAGAAGATTGTTATTCTGGATATCTATGAAAACGGTGCTTATGATGTCCAGCAGGAATTAAAGATTGCTTATGGCAGTGCTTTGAATCTGCAGATTGAGATCTGCTCTATCACTCACAAGAAAGCACTGGAAAAAGTGTTTGAGAAACATCATCCGCAGATCATCATCAATGCGGCTGCTCATAAACATGTGCCGCTGATGGAGCATAACTGCGTGGAAGCAATCTATAACAATGTATTTGGAACGAGAAATCTGGTGGAACTGTGTGAAAAATATGAGGCAGAACGTTTTATGATGGTTTCTACTGATAAGGCAGTAAATCCTACAAATGTAATGGGTGCAACTAAGCGTATGTGCGAGATGATCGTGCAGAGTGCAAGTACTCATGGAAAAGTAAAGTACAGTGCAACCAGATTTGGAAACGTACTGGGAAGTGCTGGTTCTGTTATTCCTCTGTTCCGAAGACAGATTGCAAACGGTGGGCCGGTCACTGTTACAGATAAAAGAATTATCCGTTATTTCATGACAATACCAGAGGCATCCCAGCTGGTACTGCAGAGTGGAGCAATAGCAAAGAACGGTGAGCTGTTTGTTCTTGATATGGGAAAACCTGTGAAGATTTATGACCTGGCTGAGAATATGATCCGTTTATCTGGCGTACATGGAGTGCAGATTATTGAAACGGGATTAAGACCAGGAGAAAAACTTTATGAGGAGCTGCTGGTTAAAACAGAAGAACTGGATAAGACGGAAAACAGCATGATCTTCATTGAAAGAGATACTGCATTGAGTGAAGAAGAAATCAGAAGACGTCTTGCCCTGTTGCAGGATGCCTGTGATATCGGTGACGATGATGTGGCACGTGAAGCATTGAGAAAAGCTGTGCCTACTTTCAGGAAACCGGAAGAAGTTAATAAGGAAGCTGATTTGGAAGAAAAAGCTGAGGAAAAAGATAGTTACAAACTGAAAAAATCTGGCTACAAAATTGCGGCCTTATAAAAGGAGAAAATGATGTTTAAGAAAAATGATACGTTCGAGAAATTTCCGTCAAAGGTTTGGCTTAGCAGTCCGACCATGTATCCGGACAGCATGAAATACGTTATGGAAGCCTATGAGACAAACTGGATGTCAACAGTTGGTGCAAATATCAATGAAGTAGAACGCCAGACCTGTGAAAAGGTTGGATGTAAATATGCAGTAGCATTATCAGCAGGTACCGCTGCATTACATATGGCTGTGAAATTGGCAGGCGAAAAAATATATGGTAAATCTGAGACCGGAAAAGGTGCTCTTTACAACCATAAAGTTTTCTGTTCCGACATGACATTTGATGCAACAGTAAATCCAGTGGTTTACGAAGGTGGTATCCCGGTATTTATTGATACGGAATATGATACTTGGAACATGGATCCGGCAGCACTGGAAAAAGCTTTTGAATTTTATCCGGAGGTAAAAGTAGTTGTCGTTGCACATCTCTACGGAACACCGGGCAAAGTAGAAGAGTTGAAAGCAATCTGCGACAGATATGGAGCTGTGATTGTTGAAGATGCTGCAGAATCCCTTGGCGCTACTTATAAGGGAGTACAGACAGGAACATTCGGAACATTTAATGCAATTTCTTTCAATGGAAATAAGATCATCACCGGTTCATCAGGCGGTATGTTCCTGACAGATGATGAAGAAGCAGCCAATAAGGTTCGCAAATGGTCTACCCAGGCAAGGGAGAATGCACCATGGTATCAGCATGAAGAGTTGGGTTACAACTACCGTATGAGTAATGTGATTGCCGGTGTTGTAAGAAACCAGTATCCGCATCTGGAAGAGCATATTGCGGCGAAGAAAGCAATTTATGAAAGATACAAAGAGGGACTGAAAGGTCTTCCAGTTAGCATGAATCCATTTGATGGGGAAAATAGTGAGCCGAACTTCTGGTTGTCCTGCATGATTATTGATAGAGATGCCATGTGCAAACAGGTAAGGGGAGAACAGGAGCCATTATATGTGCCTGAAATTGGTAAAAGCTGTCCGACAGAGATTCTGGATGCAATAGCAGGAATCAATGCAGAGGGACGTCCTATCTGGAAACCAATGCATATGCAGCCAATTTATCGTATGAACGGATTTGTGACAAGAGAAGGAAATGGACGTGCAAAAACCAACGCCTATATTTCCGGAGGGGCTGTGGGAAAAGATGGCAGACCGCTGGATGTGGGAATGGACATCTTCCACAGAGGATTATGCTTGCCAAGTGATAACAAAATGACACCGGAGCAGCAGGACAGAATTATTGAAGTGATAAGAGCATGTTTTGAATAGTGTGAAAAATAAGTAGAAAGTGAGGATGAATATTATGGAAAAAACGATATTAGTTACAGGCATTGGAGGGCTTACACCACGTTCTATAACTGGAATTATCAGAGAAAATCATCCGGATTATAAAATTATAGGTTGTGATATTGATAAGAAAGCCATAGGTTTTTTTATGAAAGGACTTTTGGATGAGTATTATATCTGTCCAAAATGTACTGATTTAGAGTATTTCTCATGGATTGAAAAAATTGTAAAAGAAAAACATATTGATTATGCGTTTGTTCAACCGGAAAGCGAAATTGTAGAATGGGGAGCATATTATGAAAAAAATGGTAGATTTCCATGCCCGGTGTTTATGGGAAGTAAGTTGTTATCGGAATCATTAAGAGATAAGTCTATTATGGCAGACCTTCTTGCAGGTACTGTGTTTATTCCGAAAACGATCAAAGTTACTCAAGAAAATCCGCGATTTAAGGATGTCGAAAATGAAATAGGATTTCCATGTTGGATTCGCGCAACAGAAGGAACTGGCGGTTTAGGCTCTTTACGTTTGGATGATATTAGCAGTTATAGAAGTTGGTTATTTATAAATGCGAGTATTCCTGAATTTACAGTAAGTGAATTTCTTACAGGAAGACATTTGGCAAATGAAATGCTTTATTACAATGGCGAATATATCAAAGGAGCTGCACTTGAATGTGTTGAATATGTTATGGCAAATACAGCTCCATCTCATGTAACCGGAAATACACATTTTGCACGTTTTTTAAATGAAGATAGAATTAATAAGTTCTGTGACGATTGTATTAAATATTTAGAAAAAAAATTAGGCGTACCAGCACATGGAATTTTATCATTCGACTTAAAAGAAGATAAAAATGGAGAAATGAAAGTTACGGAAATTAATATTCGCCATATGGCATATACTGGTGTTATGGCACATGTTGGGTTTGATTTGATTGAGGATACAATAAGAATTATGGAAGATGGTAATTGCGATAATGTGAGAAGAGATCAGTATCATCATTATGATAAACCGTACATTTTCCTTAGAGATGTTGATATTGAACCTATTATTTTAGAAAATGAAAAAATATTTGATAATCCAAAAACAAAATTGTGATTAGAATCAAAATAATTACAATTTATTTGCGATAAAGGAGCAATGTATGTATTCGAAAGTATTTAAAAGGATTTTTGATTTTATATTAAGTTTTTTTGCACTTGTTATTCTTTCTCCACTTTTTATTTTACTGATTATTTTAGGTGCACTTGTAATGAAAGGAAACCCATTTTTCGTACAAGAGAGACCAGGTCGCAATGAAAAAATATTTAAGTTGATTAAATTTAGAACAATGACTAATGCTAAAGATGATCAGGGAAATCTTCTTCCGGATAACGAAAGAAATAGCCGATATGGGAATTTTCTTAGAAAAACATCATTAGATGAACTAGGTGAATTATTAAATATAATAAAAGGTGATATGTCTATTATTGGGCCACGTCCTTTATTAGTAAGATATTTACCATATTATACTGAAAATGAGAGACACAGGCATGATGTTAGACCAGGTTTAACTGGATGGGCTCAGATTAATGGAAGAAATTTTATTACCTGGGAAGAAATTTTTAGTTTGGATGTTTTTTATGTAAATCATCTTTCTTTTACACTTGACATAAAAATAATTTTTATGACAATCAAAAAAGTGTTATTTCATGAAGATATAACGGATGCTACACAGGGAACAGTAGATTCTAGTGGTAGAAAAGTACATGATGCGTTAGACATAGAACGGAAAGAAATGATTGTTAAAGCATAGTTATATTTTGGTACTTACCATATCAATAAATTTAAAAGCAATTTCTTATTTAAAGTAGTTGTAGGAAGGGCAGAAAAAATGAAAAGTGAAATTGGAAGTAATTTTTGGGAATATGATTTAAACAAAAAAAGAAAAATAAAATTTTGGTGGGAGTCTCCAGAGTTTAATAAGATTTTTCTTAAATCAGGTAGAAATGCTTTTAAGGCTATAAGCGACAATATTAAAGTGAATCGTAAAAATATTTTATTTCCAGCATATCATTGTGAAACAGAGTCAGAACCATGGTATGAAAATGGGTGGAAAGTAGACTATTATTCTATAGAAACAGATTTTTCAGTCAATCCGGAGAAATTAGAACAATGTATATTAGATTATAAGCCATCAGTAATTGTAATTCAAAGTTATTTTGGATTTGAAGCATTGAATAGTAAATGCGACGATGTGTTGGGAAAATATAAAAATCAGGGTGGCATCATAATTGAAGATATTACTCAATCATTAATTTCAAATATTAGACATACTGTTGCAGATTATTATGTTGCGAGTTTTCGTAAATTTTTTGCAATTCCTGATGGAGGAGTTTTGATTTCTCGACAAACAATAAATATTGACAATATTGAACCATCGAATCAAGACCTTACTCAAATCGCTCTTAAAGCATATGATTTAAAAAAACAGTATTTTCAAATTATGAATAAAAGTATAAAAGATAATTTCAGAAAATTATATCTTGAGTTGAATTACTTGATTTCTGAGAATGATAAATTAGTTTCGATGAGTGATATTGGATTAGAAATTTTAAATGGAGTAGATGTAAGTG
>JAIIAN010000491.1 GCA_022717655.1 Bacillota bacterium
ATGCCTCAGATTGTTAAAAGCGTTATGCGGAGTTTTGTTCAAACTCTCGAAATGCCGGAAGGATATAGATGGTGATCCTTATACGGTAGTAATTCCCTGGAAAGAGCGAAAGCATCCTTGTTAACGTAGCGAGTAAATTAATGCCTCAGCGCGGTTATCTCATTTGGCTGGTGTGGCAAAAAGGTTTTTCTTATTCATATTTGCAACGCATCTTATTATACCGTGTAAGTTTTCTCCGAAAACCCTGTAAATTAATCCTGGTCCATTGCTTTGTATTATCTTCTGGATCTGAATCGCTATTATTTTAAATTTAGCGCAAATGTCCTGCTATTCCATTTACCACATTTTTTCATCTTTATGTAATAACAAAAAATGACATATATCACTTTGTGTTAATTAATTGTTAACAAAACAAGGTGGGGAAAGTGGTGCGTTACTTTCACGGCAAGCGCAAAAAAACGGCGCAACAGGGGGTAAAACCTTCATCTGAAAGCGCGTGACGACCGGCGAAAAAAAGCGAAACTGAGCAGCAGGATATGCTGCAGTCTCCTGCACTCGCGCCTGGCCGGTACAGATAAACTGCTTGTTTTTACATCATTATCATATTTTTAACGGACTCCTGGAGCGCTTAACGGATGGAGGAAAGTGCTGCTATTACCGTTTTTTGTAATATTTCGCGTGGTTTAAGTGGATGAATTAGGAATAGTTGTAATTTTTAATGAAATGTTAAAATGAAACTAAAATTTAACACGAATAGTAGGTTATTTCTTAAAGGTCTTTAGGAATGAACGGGTTAATGCCTAAGTCAAAACGTGCAGTCTGAGAGATTATTAAGAAGGTGCAGCAATTCCTGGCGGTGGTTTAACCCCAGCTTGGTCAAAATGCAGCCGAGACGATAGATAATGCGGCTATAGGGGTGGTTTTGAATCAGGGCAATCTGACGCAGCGTTTTGCCGCGAGAAAGTTCCTGGAGTATGGGCCATTCGCTGCGCGTGAACCATTCTTTCACCGAGCCTTGCGGCGGCTTTGCTTCCAGCAGGTACTGCTGCAGTGCCGCAGCGGGCAACTGGCGTTCAAGCACATGAAAGGGCCCCGCCGCTTTGCAGAACAGGCGGGTATCGTAATCATCTGCCCTGACAAGCAGATGGGGGGTAAGAAAGGGCGGGTAGAGGCTATATCGTCTTAGCTGATCCAGTTTGTCGATCAGAGTCGTGGCGCGGCTGTCGATATCGACCACCAGACGCGCGGATGGCCACTGAGTCAACGCGCTTAAGGCATCTTCCAGCACCGGATAGTCAGAGCAACAGCTTAGCGGGAAATTCCCGTTCAGCATTCCGGTGCGCAGGTAATGATCTTCCGTGACCAGAATAATAAACGGGGCGTCAGTTTTATGGGTCAGGTTGGTGGACTGGCTCAAAAATTCGAGTCGGTCAAAGAAGGGGGGAGCAAAAGGCGAGCGTGTAAATCCCAGTGCGTCACTTCCTGTACGACGCCGACGGTAACGGCGCACTGTCATTC
>JAIIAN010000112.1 GCA_022717655.1 Bacillota bacterium
GTATATGAGAATGATGGCTCCGTTTTATTTCTCTTATGCGGCTGCAGAGGCATTGTCAGGAGCGTGCTGTGGACTTGGAGAAACCCTGTCTTCTATGATCACAACGCTTGTCAGTATCTGCCTGCTTCGTGTATGCGGAATCTGGTTTATACTTCCTGTATTTGAAACAATGGAGTGTATCATCTGGATTTATATTGCATCCTGGATTGCAGCAGGTGTAGCGTTTTTCGTTTTATTTTTACAAAGAAGCAGAAAAAAGCTGCAGGTGGTTTCTTAAAAAATTTTAGTTCTCTTTCTTTACAAGTGCTCTTTTTCCATCTATACTTAAGAAAAATGAACTTAAGAGGAAATAGGCGAATGTAGGCTTGAAAATCAGATATAGAGTAGTTAAAAGCGTACAGGTTAAGAATAAGGAGAATGGAAAATAAATGGAACGAGAAGTTTTGATGGAAGATTTAAAAAAATTATATAGTTCATCCGATATGGTAAAAGCAGATTGTGGCGGCTGTAAAGGCTGCCACGATTGCTGTTGCGGGATGGGGGATTCGATAGTATTAGACCCTTATGACATTTATCAGATGAACAAACATTTAGGTGTTAAATTTGAAGAACTGTTGAATCATAAGATTTCTCTTCATGCAGAAGAGGGATTGATTCTGCCAAATTTAAAAATGCAGGGAAAAGAGGATGGATGTGCCTTTTTAAATGAAGAGGGAAGATGCACCATTCATGCTTTTCGCCCTGGTTTTTGTCGTTTGTTTCCGCTTGGCAGAATTTATGAAGACGGTTCTTTTTCTTATTATCTGCAGTCACAGGAATGTACGAAAGCAAATCGAACAAAGGTAAAGGTAAATAAATGGCTGGGGATTTCTGAGTTAAAACAGTATGAGAACTTTGTAAATGAGTGGCATTATTTTCTAAAAGATACAAAAGCATTGCTGTTACGCCTTTCGGATGCCCAGTTGAATCAGGAGCTGAGTATGTATCTGTTAAATCGTTTTTATACGACAGCGTTTGATTTGGAAGCGGATTTTTACGAGCAGTTTGAGGAACGAATGACACAGATGAAGAAACTGATTCGTACACTGGGAGGACAATAAGGAGAAACAACTATGAGATATTTAAAACCGGATTTTTACGATGAATTTTCCTGTCTTGCTGGAGCCTGTCCAAAAACCTGCTGTGCCGGATGGCAGATTGTAATTGATGAGGAATCGCTTGATAAATATGAGACACTTTCGGGTGCATTTGGAAACCGGCTTTGCAATTCAATTGACTGGGAGGAAGAAAGTTTTGTTCAGTATGGGAGTCGTTGTGCCTTTTTAAATGAAGAAGATTTATGTGACATCCAGAAAGAACTTGGAGAAAGCTATCTTTGTGATACCTGTAAGATGTATCCACGCCACGTGGAAGAATATGAGGGACTTAGGGAGTATTCGCTTTCCTTATCCTGTCCAAAGGCAGCAGAAATGATACTTCAAAATCAAAAGAAAGTGGCGTTTTTAGAATGGGAGACAGAAGGAGAGGAGGAATTTGAAGAGTTTGATTTTTTAATGTTTACCCAGCTTGAGGATGCAAGAGATATTTTGTATACCATTATACAAAATCGTGACTTAAGTTTTGAAAAGAGAGCATGGCTGTGCGCAAAACTGGCAAAATCCATGCAGGAATCCATTGATAAAAATCAGTTCTTTGAAATTGATGCTTTGCTTGAACAGTATCGTAATACAGATATAGAACTGCTTTGTAAAGGGTATAAATATAAAACAGAAACTCCAGGGGAGCGTTATGTGCGCATGAAGAAAGAAATTCGGGTGTTACAGGAAGAATTGGAACATTTGGAGAGTGCATGGAGTGTGACACTGGAAAATCTAGCAGAACTGCTCTATCAAGAAGGGGAAGAAAACTACTGTCAGATTTATGAGGCGTTTCAGAAGGCTGTCGGGGCAAAAAGTGATACAAAACAAGAATGGGAAATCCAAAAAGAACAGCTTATGATGTTTTTTGTATATACTTATTTTTGTGGAGCAGTCTATGATGATGCAGTCTGGAGCAAAATGGCATTGAGTCTGTTTTCTGTAGAGTGGATTGCAGAGTTATGGATGTATCAGTGGATATCAGAAAAGAAAACGCTTACATTTAAAGATGAAGTGGAACTGGCTTATCGCTATGCCAGGGAAATTGAACACTCCGATTTGAACTTAGAAGCGTTAGAACGGTACTTTAATAAATTATTTTGATAAAAAATGGCAGGTTTAAAACTTAGATTGTATTTATAACAAAACAGGATTCGCTACGTTTCGTACAAAAAAGAATACAACAGGTAAAAGGCTTGAAAAATAAAATCAGACTGGTTACAATGGGGAACAAAGAGGGAATAAAAATGTACTCGGAAAGATTCTGAGAGGATATAAGAAAAACAGGAGGAAGTAATTTTTGAGAGGCGTAGAAACCAGAATCCAGGAAATCCGACGCAGGATTTTCAAAGAAGTAGCGCGTATGGCTTATAATACGGAGAATAGTGTTGCAGGCAGAATTGAGGAACTGCCATACGAAATTATTCCTGGGGAAGTAGGAAATTTCAGAAACGATGTCTTTTTAGAGCGGGCGATTGTAGGAGAACGTTTGAGACTTGCGATGGGGCTTCCGTGTCGAAGTGCAGCAGAACATGCACCGTTATCGGACAACATTGCACTGGCAGACCAGGCGGAAACTTATTATACTCCACCGCTGATTAATATTATTAAATTTGCATGTAATGCATGTGCCGAGAAAAGAGTTTATGTGACAGATGGATGTCAGGGCTGTCTGGCTCATCCTTGTGTGGAAGTCTGTCCGAAGAAAGCGGTTACATTAGACCGGACAAACGGTCGTTCGGTCATCGATACGGAAAAATGTATTAAGTGTGGCAAATGTGCAGAGGTTTGTTCTTACAATGCGATTATTGTTCAGGAACGTCCTTGTGCAAAAGCCTGTGGAATGGATGCGATTGGTTCGGATGAAAATGGAAAAGCGGAGATTGATTCTGAAAAATGTGTTTCCTGTGGTCAGTGCCTGGTAAATTGTCCATTTGGAGCGATTTCTGATAAATCCCAAATCTTTCAGGTGATTCGTGCAATGCAGTCAGGAGAACGTGTATATGCGGCACTTGCACCTGCCTTTGTAGGACAGTTTGGTGCAAAAGTAACACCGGGAAAACTGCGTTCGGCAATGAAAATGCTTGGGTTTGCAGATATTTTTGAAGTGGCGATTGGTGCGGACTTATGTGCGACACAGGAAGCAGAAGATTTTGTACAGGAAGTTCCAAATAAACTGCCGTTTATGGCAACCTCCTGTTGTCCGGCATGGTCTTCTATGGCAAAAAAATTGTATCCGGAATACAGAGAGTGTATTTCCATGGCATTGACTCCAATGACACTGACAGCAAGACTGATTAAAGAACAGCATAAAAACGCAAAGGTTGTCTTTATCGGACCATGTGCAGCAAAGAAATTAGAGGCGATGAGAAAATCGGTCCGCAGTGAAGTTGATTTTGTATTAACCTTTGAAGAAATGATGGGCATCTTTGAAGCAAAAGAGATTGATGTGGCAGGCTTGACAGAGGAAGCGGAAGGAATCAATGATGCTTCTATGGATGGAAGAAATTTTGCGGTTTCCGGAGGAGTGGCACAGTCCGTTGTCAATGTAATAAAGGAGCGCTATCCAGAAAGAGAAATTAAGACAGCAAATGCGGAGGGCTTAAGAGACTGTCGAAAACTGCTTATGATGGCAAAAGCTGGAAAATATAATGGTTATCTGTTGGAAGGCATGGGATGTCCTGGTGGCTGTGTCGCAGGTGCGGGTACGATGCAGTCAATTAAGAAATCCCAGAATGCAGTGAAAAAATATGCAGCGCAGGCAAATCATAAAAATTCAAATGAAACAGAGTACGTGAAAGAATTAAATAAATTAGTGGATTAAAGAAAAAGTACCGATATACAAAAAATGCTGTGTATCGGTACTTTTTTTGGCATTTTAGGTAAAATGATAATTTAAAGTGATAACACGCAAAAGCACCATAAGAAAAAAATATAGCAAAATCGTTAAAAAATTGTTGTTAATTTCTTATCGATATGATATTCTACAGAGGTAGCGCAGAGCGAAAGTCGTTAAAATGCCATTTTGTGTGCGGATATCGTGTGCTTTTTAGGATAAATCTACATGAGAAGAAAAATGCAGAAAAACGATTTTCCATTTTTTTTAGAAATGATTGTTAAAAAAAAGACAATAAGAGTGCCCTTATCTAAGGGGAAAGGAGTAAACATGAGCAGTAAAATTACTATTATAGGTGCAGGCAGTGTAGGAGCAACCATTGCGTATACGTTATCAAATGAGGACATCGCTTCCAACATTGTTTTGATTGATATAAACAAACAAAAGGTAGAAGGCGAAGTCATGGATATTGCACAGGGAACTTGTTTCCGTGACCCGATTTCAATTGTAGCCGGAGAATACGAAGATGCCAAAGGTTCTGATATTGTAATTATCACTTCAGGCATTGCACGAAAACCTGGTCAGACAAGAATTGAATTGACCCAGACTAATGTAAATATCATGAAAAGCATTGCACCACAGATTGTAAAAGCAGCACCGGATGCACTTTATATCATCGTAAGTAATCCGGTTGATATTATGACTTATGTCTTTACAAAGATTTCAGGACTGCCGGAAAATCAGATTATCGGTTCCGGAACAATCTTAGATACTGCCCGACTTCGCTGTGGATTGTCGGAACATCTTAAAGTATCACAGAAAAATATTCATGCTTATGTATTTGGAGAGCATGGAGATACTTCTTTCATTCCTTGGACAGGGGCTTATATTTCCGGTGTGAGCATCAATGAGTATTATGAGTTGGCAAAGAGTCTTGGAAAAGATGTAAAAGAACTGGATAAAGAAGCAATGCTTGCTTATGTACAAAAATCTGGTGGACAGATTATTGCAAATAAAGGTGCTACTTTTTATGCGGTTTCAAAATCAGTTTGCAAATTATGTGGAATTGTACTGGCATCTTCTGATTCTGTTGCGACAGTATCCTCTATGATGCATGGAGAGTATGGAATTGAAGATGTATGTTTAAGTACTTTGACTTTAGTCGGTCCGAATGGAATTCAGGGAAAAGTACCGATGCGAATGAATCAGAAAGAAATTGAACAGTTAAAGAAAAGTGCAGACTCCTTAAAAGAAGTCATTGCACAGATTAATCTGGATTAAAATACAGACGTAATATTTAAGAGCGAAAAGAGAAAGGACAACAGGATATGAAATACAGTTATTATCCAGGGTGTACGCTGAGAACAAAGGCAAAAGACTTGGATGCTTATGCCAGAGCTTCAGCAAAAGTGCTTGGATTTGAACTGGAAGAAATTGAAAACTGGCAGTGCTGTGGCGGGGTTTACCCGCTCGGCACAGATGAAATTGCCACAAAACTTTCTTCCGTACGTGCACTCAATGAGGCAAAAGAAAAGGGTCAGGATTTGATAACTCTTTGTTCTGCCTGTCATCATGTGATTAAACGTGTCAATGATGATATGAAGAATGTAGAGGATATTCGGACAAGGGCAAATAATTATATGCAGTTAGAAGAACCTTATGCAGGAGAGACAACCGTGCTTCATTTTTTAGAGGTGCTTCGTGACAGAGTAGGATTTGATACATTAAAAGAAAAAGTGATAAATCCGTTAGAAGGAAAGAAAATCGGTGCTTATTACGGATGTTTACTGCTTCGTCCCGGAAAGATTATGGCGTTCGATAATCCGGAAAATCCGAGTGTAATAGAAGATTTTATTCGGGCAATTGGAGCGGAGCCGGTTATCTATCCATATCGAAACGAATGTTGTGGTGGATATATTTCCTTAAAAGAAAAAGAGATGGCAAAAAATATGTCCCAAAAAGTGACAGACAGTGCAAAAGGGTTTGGAGCAGAAATGTTAATTACAGCCTGTCCACTTTGCCTTTATAATTTAAAGAAAAATGGAAATCAGACACTTCCGGTTTATTATTTTACAGAGCTTTTAGCAGAAGCACTTGGCGTAAAAGAAGAAGCCAAGAGGGAGGTGGCAAAAAATGAATGACAGTAAAACACAAGCAGAAAAGATAAAAGAAATCAGTGGAACAAATCCCTTAAAATGCATGAAATGTGGAAAATGTTCTGCAACCTGTCCGGCTTTTCAGGAGATGGATATCAAACCGCATCAGTTTGTATCTTATGTCATCAATGAAGAAATTGAGGAGCTTGTTCAGTCAGAGTCTTTATGGAAATGTCTTTCCTGCTTTGCCTGCGTAGAACGATGTCCACGAGATGTACAGCCAGGCAGAATCATTGATGCGGTAAGACAGCTGGTAGTAAGAAAACGGGGACAGGCATATTTGTCAGCAGATGAAATTCCGGAATTATTAGATCCGGAACTTCCACAGCAGTTATTAGTGAGTGCATTCAGAAGATATAGGAGGTAACCCTGGTGCAGAGAATAGGAGTATTTGTCTGTCATTGCGGAACAAACATAGCCGCAACGGTAGATGTCAAGAAAGTTGCAGAGATGGCTCTTATGGAGCCAGGTGTGGTTCATGCAGAAGATTATCAGTATATGTGTTCTGAAGCAGGCCAGGCCTTGATTGCAAAAGCAATTAAAGAAAAAAATCTTACAGGAATGGTTGTCTGTTCCTGTTCTCCACGTATGCATGAGGCAACGTTTAGAAAAGCAGCAGAGCGTGCCGGATTGAACCCATACATGGTGGAGATTGCAAATATTCGTGAACATTGTTCCTGGATTCATAAAGACATGGAAGAGGCAACAAAAAAAGCCGTTATTTTAATGCGTGCGGCAGTTGCAAAAGTTAATTTAAACACTCCGTTATACCCGGGAGAGAGCCGTGTAACAAAACGAGCGCTTGTAATCGGTGGAGGAATCGCAGGAATCCAGACTGCACTGGATATTGCAGATGCTGGATATGAGGTTGATATCGTAGAAAAAGAGCCAAGTATTGGTGGAAGAATGTCACAGCTTGATAAGACATTCCCGACTTTAGACTGTTCTGCTTGTATTTTAACACCAAAGATGGTGGAAGCAGCGGCACATGAAAAAATACATATTTATACCTACAGTGAGGTTGAAAAAGTATCCGGGTTTGTAGGCGACTTTACGGTAGATATTAAAAAGAAAGCAAGAAGTGTAAATATGGATAAATGTACCGGATGCGGAGTGTGTCAGGAAAAATGTCCATCGAAAAAAGCACCGAGCGAATTTAACCGTGGTTTAAATACAAGAAGTGCAATTTATACCCCATTTGCTCAGGCAATTCCAAATGTTCCGGTCATTGACCGTGAAAACTGTATTAAGTTTAAAACCGGAAAATGTGGAGTTTGTTCGAAGGTATGTCAGGCAGGGGCGGTTGATTATGACCAGAAAGATGAAATTGTAACACAAAAATACGGCGCAATTGTTGTTGCGACTGGTTTTGATGTGATTAAATTAGATAATTACGATGAATATGCATACAGTCAGAGCAAAGATGTCATTACATCTTTAGAGTTAGAGCGTATCATGAATGCAGCAGGACCAACAAGTGGTCATTTAGAGCGCCTTTCTGATGGAAAAGCACCAAAAGAAATGGTGTTTATCCAGTGCGTGGGAAGTCGTTGTGCAGATAACAGAGGAAAGAGTTATTGTTCTAAGATTTGCTGTATGTACACGGCAAAACATGCCATGCTGATTCGTGATAAATATCCGGATGTCAATGTAACCGTCTTTTATATTGATGTGCGTACACCTGGAAAGAATTTTGATGAATTTTATCGAAGAGCGGTAGAACAATACGGTGTGAATTATATTAAAGGTCAGGTTGGAAAAGTCATTCCACAGCCAAATGGAAAATTATTGGTGCAGGGTTCGGATTTATTAGAAAATAAACAGATTTTAAAAGAAGCGGATATGGTTGTGCTGGCAGCTGCGATTGAGCCAAACAAAGATGTAAGAAAGATTGCAACGATGTTGACCGCAAGTATTGATACGAATAACTTCCTTACAGAGGCACATGCAAAATTGCGTCCGGTAGAGTCTCCGACCGCAGGAATCTTCCTCTCCGGGGTATGCCAGGGACCAAAAGATATTCCGGAGACGGTTGCACAGGCAGGAGCAGCTGCGGTAAAAGCAATTGGACTCTTAGCAAAAGATAAGCTGATGACAAACCCATGTACCGCAAAACCAGATGAACTTTTATGTAATGGTTGTTCTACATGTGCAAATGTATGTCCTTATGGAGCAATCACTTATGAAGAAAAAGAAGTCAATGACCACGGTATTCGTGAAGTGCGTCGTCTTGCACAGGTGAACAGTGCACTGTGTCAGGGATGTGGAGCTTGTACAGTAGCGTGTCCATCCGGGGCAATGGACTTACAGGGATTTTCAAACAGACAGATTATAGCGGAGGTAGATGCAATATGTCGATAGAAGCAAAAGAAGAGTTTACACCGAAGATTGTAGCGTTCTGCTGTAACTGGTGCAGTTATGCAGGTGCAGATTTAGCAGGAAGCAGTCGTCTTAGTTATCCTGCAGATGTCAAAATTATCCGTGTCCCTTGTTCCTGTCGTGTCAATCCAATGTTTATTTTAAGAGCATTTGAAAAAGGGGCAGACGGTGTGATTTTATGCGGATGTCATCCAGGAGACTGCCATTACAGTACAGGAAATTATTATGCAAGAAGACGTATGACATTACTGTTTTCGATGCTTGATTATATTGGAGTGGAAAATGGACGTACCCGTGTAGAATGGGTATCGGCGGCAGAGGGGGTTAAATTTTCGACAACCATGAACGAATTTGTCGAAAAGATTCATTCCCTTGGAAAAAATGTGAGATTGGAGGATTTAAGATGCAGGAATTAATCGACCGTGCAAAAGAACTGCTTGCAGATAAGACCGTAGTGCGGGTACTTGGCTGGAAAGCTGGAGACCTGCCTTATAATCCGGAACCGGCTTATTTTGAAACAGAAGAATCTTTAAAAGACTTTGTTTATAACGGATTCTGCGGTGCAAATTTAAGCAAATATATGATAGAAGCTTCTAAATTAGAAGGAAAAACAATGGTCTGTTTAAAACCATGTGATACATACAGCTTTAATCAGCTCATCAAAGAGCATCGTGTAGACAGAGAAAAAGCTTATATTGTTGGCGTTGGCTGTAAAGGCAAACTGGATATTGAGAAGATTAAAAACCAGAATATCAAAGGAATTGAGGCTATTTCAGGGGCAGAGCTTACAGATGAAGCGGAAGTGTTGAAAATTCAGACCATTTATGGAGAAAAGACCTGTGACTATCAAAGTGCAATGTTAGAAAGATGCCATGTCTGTAAGGGAAAAGAGCATAAAATTTATGATGAAATCATTGGAGAATCAAAAGAAACCAAAGATGCGGATCGCTTTTTTGAAGTCGAAAAAATCGAAGCAATGAGTCCGGAAGAAAAATTTGCCTTTTTCCAGAGTGAATTAAGCAAATGTATCCGCTGTAATGCCTGTAGAAATGTCTGTCCGGCCTGCAGTTGTCGTAAATG
>JAIIAN010000492.1 GCA_022717655.1 Bacillota bacterium
TAGAGGGTATGCTTTTATCTTGCAGGTTGAACATTATATCCTTTAGCTCGCAACAAAGCAATCAGCCCTTTATCTCCTGGGAGATGCATCGCTCCAACTGCTATCAAACAAGTCCTATCCTTTAAAATATCTTCTATTTTCCTCAACCATCTGTTGTTCCTTTCGGCTCCCATTTTCTGTTCATACACTTCATTGGGAATGAAAGATTGATTCTTGGTGTACAGCTTCTCCAAATCACCCGACAAATACATTTCGTAGGAAGATGTGGATGCCGCCACCTTTTCCATTTGTGCAATCTTTTCCATTTGAGCTACCTTTTCCATTTGGACAATCGCATCATATAAATCTGCAGCTTGGTCTTTCAAACTCTTCAGGTATTCGGCAGAATCCCTTGTAGCTTCTACCAAAGCCCTTGCCGATTCCTCATAGGTTTCCAAACCGGAAACCTTGATGTTCTTTTGCAAGGCATAATGATACAGACAATCATCAACACTCACGGCCTTGGCACTTCCCTTCATCCTGTTCAGGCGAAGGCGCTCCACCCAGTATGCAGGCTTAAATTGCGTATAAGAAGATCGGCGCAACTTTTCGCTGAAAAAGTTATCTACAAGCCGAAACTTCTCTCTGCTATCATATAAGCCACGATAACTTTCGCCTAGGGGCAGCGCATTATATTCGTTTGCTTCATCTGCTTTCACAAAAACAGAAGCAGATGCCACACAATCAGCAACAACCGCAGAATCGTTAAAATCTTTACTCTGTTCAAGATAGATGCAAGACACATTTCCTAAGATCTCACGCAGTTGAGGAAACGCCGTGAAGATTTCTTCCAGTTTATAGTTATGCCCGTCACCATGCATCGTACCAAACAGGTATGATTTGTGCGACAATCCGTTGCCCGATATTTCCCACAGCATACCATCCTTCTGGCTGTCTAATTGCACATTCGAGCAACCTCGACAACTACTACAGAAACTTACCGCAAAAAATAAAACCAGCAAGCCAAGAAGGCTTTTTCCTTTTCTATTTTTCTTCATATTTAAAAATCAAACCCTACTTTAACATGATTCAAATTGTCATACCCTTTTCTTTGAGCAGATCCTTCATTCTCTTTGTTGGCAAAAATACGAATAAATGGTGAAACCACCAAATAAAAAACATCTTTTCTTCATGTCTCTTATCTTCTTTCTCCGTGCCTCTTGTTTTCTGAATGACGCTGCAAAGATACGGCTTTTTTCCGAGTCACTCTGAACTTACGCGAAGATACGCGAAAAAAAATCTAAAAAAACAGGAAAAAAGTTTGGGAAAACCTTTATGGAGCCCCAAAATGTTCGAAAATCAACTCCCTTTGCTTCGGGGGAAACAACTTGTGTGAAGCCAAGGCTGTGATGTGAAGGCATGGCTGTGATGTGAAGGCATGGTCTCGAAAAACTAGTTTCCTAATACTAAAAACCTATATCTAAAACCTTGATATTCATTTCGTTTACCTTTATAACACGCTGTATATACAAAAGT
>JAIIAN010000493.1 GCA_022717655.1 Bacillota bacterium
CTCCAGAAGCTTTCTGACCGCTCCCATATGCCTCTTACTCACACATGGAACAAGCATTCTGCCTCACATCAGAACTCTTCTGTCCTGTGGATTCCAGGAAATGTCTTTTTGAATTTTGATAATTACAGTATAGCAGCAATTTCTTGATTTCTATGTTCTTTTCCCTTACATTTCCTTAACAGGATTCCTTATTTTCCTTTAAGGAAAACTTACTGTCTGGTTCCGTAAAATTCCACCTCAGAGATACAGGTGTCCTGCCACTTGCTTCCCTGGTACACGGAATCAATGATCAGCTTCACTTCGCTGGCAGCCACCGGTTTCTTACTGGAAAATGTATAAAAATGGCCTGCATCATCGAAATCTAGGGTCTGCTTCTTTCCGTCAATTTCCAATGTCATGGTCTTCGGACGGTTATTCTCCTGAAATGCCTTATCGTTTCTGCCATTTCCGGGATAAATGCGGATGACCTGAAGCTTCGTTCCAGCCTCCGGCTCATAGGTGATCTGCTCGCCAATGCCATCACCCTCTACCCCTTCTTCCCATGGAGTCGAGGTATCACCATCGTTTAAAAACGCAGCGCCGTAAACAGTACCAGATTTGCCTGTCAGCTGGGAACTGACACTCAGGGTTCCTCCGGTCAGATGTTCCAGGCCACTTAATGCAGCCGTCTCATCGGAAGCCAGTTCAAAAGAAGTTCCTCCAATGCCTGCCACCAGGTTTCCGGCGATACTCTTGATACCGATGGCAGCAAGACCGATCACCACCAAGGCAATTCCGATTCCGGCAATTTTTTTGCCAGGACCATGGGATTTCCTATGGCTGCGCGTATCCATCACTGCACGATCGCCCCTCCGGCTGTCCTGGTCATCTGGCTCGTCATCATGATCTTCAGCTGCTTCATCCGGATCATCAGCTTCTGGCTCGTCAATGGCTTTGACCGGCATTTCCGGCTCCTCGCCCTCTTCCGGCCCATTATCCTGTGCCAGCACACGTTCCGTCAACAGGGTGGAATCTCTTAAGCATTCCTGATTGTTTTCCACGTACCTGGAAATCCGGGCAATTTTTCCATTTTCTTCTATCTGCTGAACCAAAGCGCTCCAGAGCTTTCCAAGAATATCGGCAATTCTCTGACAGGCTTCTTCTGAACGATCCATGTGATCATTCATGGTCATGACCACATAACAGATCACATCCAGACGGTACGCCGCCTGCTCTCCATAGGAAAGCCGCCCGTCAAATGGCTCCATCACCTTGTTTAAGCCACGCTTAAAGCCCTCAGCATTACCCTGGACCATGCCGTCCAGATAAACACCCAGATCTGACATCATGGAGCAGAAGGTCAATACCCAGTACAGATCGGTACAGAGATCACTGTCACCACAGCCGCTCTCCATCCGGTGTCTCCAGGTCTGATCCTGGTCATACTGTTCCTCTTCGCCCAGGCTGTGGCGCTGATCCAGATACTCAAAAGCGCCCTCCAAAAGACTCTGCTGGGGAATCTCTGCCCCAGCCGC
>JAIIAN010000113.1 GCA_022717655.1 Bacillota bacterium
GAAAATGAGGACTTCCATCCAAATTTCTGGTATCAAATGAACGGCAGGACAACTTTCCAGCCAAACATTGATACCAATGACCTGAATACGAAAGTCAACGCCGCCAGAAAGTTCCTCTCCAAGGGTGACAGAGTAAAGGTAACATTACGTTTCCGCGGAAGAGAAATGGCACATATGGCAAGCAGCAGACATGTGCTTGATGATTTTGCAAAGCAGCTTGCAGATGTGGCAACAGTGGAGAAGGCACCGAAGGTTGAAGGCAGAAGCATGACCATGTTTTTAACGGAAAAACGTTAAATATAATAGAGATACAGTTTAAGGAGGAATTAACAATGCCAAAAATTAAAACTTGCAGAGCAGCAGCAAAGCGTTTCAAAAAAACAGGTACAGGAAAATTAGTAAGAAATAAAGCTTATAAGAGCCATATCTTAACAAAGAAATCTCAGAAGAGAAAGAGAAACCTGAGAAAAGCAGCTATTACAGATGCTACTAATGTAAAGAACATGAAGAAGATTTTACCGTACATCTAATTCGATATTCGTTTCAAAACAGGAGGAAATTAAGAAATGGCAAGAATCAAAGGCGGATTAAACGCAAAGAAAAAACACAATAGAGTATTAAAAATGGCAAAAGGATACAGAGGCGCTCGTTCTAAACAGTACAGAGTTGCAAAACAGTCTGTAATGAGAGCTCTGACAAGTGCTTATGCCGGAAGAAAACAGAAAAAACGTCAGTTCAGACAGTTATGGATCGCTCGTATCAACGCAGCAGCAAGAATGAACGGTCTGTCCTACAGCAAATTCATGTATGGATTAAAACTGGCTAACGTTGACTTAAACAGAAAAGTTTTAGCTGACATGGCTATCAACGATGCAGAAGGATTTGCTACATTAGCAGAACTTGCAAAATCTAAACTTGCTTAATTAAAAGTGAAGAGTCAGGCAGGAGATGAAATTTTTGAATTTCATTTCCTGTCTTTTTTTAATTACTATTGACGGAAATATAAAAAAGAAGTAAAATGTTCGAGAAGAATGTATAAATTTGGAAACAGGCGGTGAATCCTGTAGGCAGGATTCTTTTTTTTCGCCTTTATGTACGCGCAGCACGTGCAAATGTGTGTGGGATTTATGCTTCTTCAGGTTTTAAGTCAAGAGGAGGAAAAAAGATGAAAACCTACAAGAAAATCATGGATGTGCTTGCCGGTATCGAAAAATTGATTTTAGTTGTATCAACGATTTTGATCCTGGTTCTCACAGTTGGAAATGTATTTTCAAGAAAAGTCATCCACCGTTCCTGGTCTTTTACAGAAGAACTGGTGGTAGCAGTTTTCGTTCTGATTACCTTACTGGCAGCAGCTCTTGCATGCCGAGAGGGAGAGCTTGTCAGTTTGAATCTGGTAACAGAAAGACTGCCGAAAAAAACAAAAAAACCAATTGCAATTTTAGTGACTGTATTATCAGTAATTTTTACAGTGATACTGTTCTATTACGGAATGGATAAGGTACTGACACAGCTTGCAAATGGAAAACGTACATTCGTATTAAACTGGCCGGAATGGATTTTCTGGTCCTTTGTACCGATTGGTGCAGGTTGCATGATTCTTCATTTTATTGAATACTGCATCGATTTTTGTACGGACTTTAAATTTGCAAAGAGAAAGGAGGAGGCATAAGTGATTAGTGCGGTTTTATTCTTATCATTTTTTGTATTCTTAATCTTAAATGTGCCGATTGCGATTTGCCTTGGACTTTCTTCCGTATGTGCAATCTTATATTCGGGAACTTCTTTAACAATTGTAGCAACGAATATGTATTCCGGAATCAGTAAATTCTTACTGCTTGCCATTCCATTTTTCGTATTATCCGGAAATATCATGGCAAAAGCCGGAATTTCAAAACGTCTGATTAAATTTGTAAATACCTGTGTGGGACACAGAAGAGGTGGTATTGCGATTGTATGTGTTATCGTAGCCTGCTTCTTTGGTGCAATTTCAGGTTCCGGTCCGGCAACCGTAGCTGCGCTTGGTGCAGTTTTAATTCCGGCAATGGTAGAAGAAGGAGGATTTTCTGCTCCATTCTCAACCGCAATGATGGCAACTTCAAGTTCTATCGCAATTGTCATTCCGCCAAGCATTGCATTCGTAGTTTATGCCTCTATTACAGGCGTATCCATTGCGGATATGTTTGCAGGCGGAATTATCCCGGGTATCTTAATGGGTCTGGCACTGATTGTTGTAATTATGATTGAAGTGCGAAAAAAAGGAATCCAGCCGACAACCAAAAAAGCAAGTTGGGGAGAGCGTGGAAAAGCGTTTGCTGATGCATTCTGGGGATTCTTAATGCCAGTTATTATCCTTGGCGGAATCTACGGAGGAGTCTTTACCCCAACCGAAGCCGCTGCGGTATCCGTAGTTTATGGGCTGTTTGTTGGTATGGTAATCTATCGTGAAGTAAAATTTAAAGACCTTGTAGATATCTTTGTTGAATCTGCAAAGACAACCGGTGGTATCATGCTGATTGTAGCATGTGCTTCCTTGTTCTCATTTGTATGTACTAAATTTGGTATTTCACAGGCAGCTTCCGCACTGCTTTCCAATGTAGCACATAATCAGTTTACATTCCTTTTAATTGTAAACGTAATCTTCTTAATCGCAGGATGCTTTATTGATGCAAACTCTGCAATGTATATTTTCATTCCAATTATGCTTCCGGTTTGTAAAGCACTTGGATACGATTTAGTCGCATTTGGTATTGTTGCAACCGTTAACCTTGCAATCGGACAGGTAACTCCTCCGGTAGGTGTTAACTTATTTGTGGCAATCAGTGTTAAAATCAAAAAAGGACTGGAAGTTACCCTTCAGGAAATCTCAAAAGCGGTGCTTCCAATGATTGCAGCGTGTGTAGTTGTCCTTTTAATGGTAACTTATATTCCACAGATTTCTACTTGTCTGCCGAAACTCTTCGCAGGAAGTTCTTATACAGGAACATCAAAACTTGCAACAGATGCTTCTGAAAGTGAAGAGAGCCAGTCTGATGATGACTATAATCAGATTGATGATTACAGTGACCTTGGCTGGGAAGAACAGACCTGGAACTTTGCATGCTCTACCACAGAAACCAGTACCTGGGCACAGGCCGGACAGAAATTTGGCGAAATGATGGAACAGGCAACAGGCGGTAAGATTAAAGTAAATGTGTATGCAGCAGACCAGCTGACAAACGGAAACCAGTCAGAGGGAATTCAGGCACTGATGAATGGAGACCCAGTACAGATTTCCTTACATTCAAATTTAATCTATTCTGCATTTGACCCGAGATTTAACGTGGTATCTCTTCCATTCTTATTTGATTCTGTAGAAGATGCCGATGCAGAACTCGATGGTGAAGCCGGAGAAATGTTAAAATCTATTCTCAAAGATTATGACATTCACTGTATGGGAATTGCAGAAAACGGATTTAGACAGCTGACAAATTCTGTCAGACCGGTAACTTCTGTAGATGATATGAAGAGCTTAAAAATCCGTGTAGCAGGTTCTAACCTGTTGATGGAATGTTATAAGAGATGGGGCGCAGATGCAACCAACATGAACTGGTCTGAAACCTATACAGCACTTCAGCAGAATACTGTAGAAGGTCAGGAAAATCCACTTCCGGCAATTGATGCTGCGAGTGTGCAGGAAGTACAAAAATATTGTTCGCTGTGGAATGCAAACTATGACTGTCTGTTCTTTGGAATCAATCAGGGTGTTTATGATGCACTGACACCGGAACAGCAGGAAGTAGTCGATGAAATTGGACAGAAAGCAGTACAGTATGAGCGTGAAATCAACCGTGCAGGAGATGACGAAATTCTCTCCCGCTGGCAGAATGAAAATGGTGTAGAAGTACTGAAAAATGAAGAACTTGATGTAGAGTCTTTCAAAAAAGCGGTAGATGGCATTGATGAATGGTTTGTAGAAGAATTAAAGAAAGCCGGATATGATGACGGTCAGGACCTTGTAGATGCATTTGAACGCAGATAAGCATTCCCCTGTTTCAAGTGCGCAGAACACTAATCGGTGAGTAAGGGGGATGCTTCTGTCAGTGAGAGTTAAAAGCTCCCACTGACAGGTCGCAAAGCGACTGCGTTCATGAGCAAGCAGCGGAGCGGATTGCGAATGTCCGCTTTACAAATAAAAAATTATAAAAATGTAAGTTTTAGAAAGCCGGATACTTTTTTGGAAGTATCCGGCTTTTTTTGAATATATTGTTATAACAAGTAAAATTGGAAATTTGGATAGAAAAAAATGAAACGGAAAAAAGGATTAGCCGGTATTGCAATTTTATTTTTTATGCTAATCGCTGCGGCAGGTTCAGACGGAAATTTTGATAAAAGAGAACAATCCGTATTTGGAGAGCTTTCAGATGAGGAACATCCGAAAATTGCACTGACCTTTGATGACGGACCGCATCCGGTTTATACAGCAGAACTTTTAGATGGCCTGAAAAAGCGAAAGGTTCTGGCAACTTTTTTTCTAATCGGAAATAATATCGAAGGAAATGAAGAGATTGTAAAGCGGATGGCAAAAGAGGGGCATTTAATTGGAAGTCATACTTATAATCATGTACAGTTAAATAAGCTCTCGGAATCAAAGGCAAAAGAAGAAGTGCTAAAGGGCTGTAATAAGATTTATGAGACAACCGGAGTCTATACTTCATTTGTGCGTCCCCCGTTTGGAGAATGGAAGAAAAATCTGGATTTTTGTGTGACCATGCTTCCTGTTTTCTGGAATGTTGATTCTCTTGACTGGAAACTGCAAAATACAGAAAAAATCGTAAAAAGGGTAGTGAAAGATGTGAAAGAAGGTGATATTATTTTAATGCATGATATTTTTGAAACTTCCGTTCAGGCAGCGTTTCAGATTATCGATGCGCTTGAAAAAGAAAATTATGAATTTGTTACGGTAGATGAACTGCTGTTGGAATGAGTTTAAATTAAGCACAAAAAGATTCTGAGAGCACATTGAATAATTTTAGAAAATGGAGAACTTTATGGATTTATTTGATTATATGAAAGAACAGACTTTGGAAAATGAATCTCCGCTTGCCTCAAGAATGAGGCCGGTTTCATTAGAAGAAGTGGTGGGGCAGGAACATATTATTGGAAAAGGCAAACTGCTGTATCGTGCGATTAAAGCAGATAAACTGAGCAGTATTATTTTTTATGGACCTCCAGGGACAGGAAAAACAACGCTTGCAAAGGTAATTGCAAATACGACAAGTGCGAGATTCTGCCAGATGAATGCGACGGTCGCCGGAAAGAAAGACATGGAAGAAGTCGTAAAAACGGCACAGGATTATCTTGGAATGTATGGCAAAAAGACGATTTTATTTGTAGATGAGATTCATCGGTTTAATAAAGGACAGCAGGATTATCTGCTTCCATTTGTGGAAGATGGAACTCTGGTTTTAATCGGGGCAACTACGGAAAATCCGTATTTTGAGGTAAACAGTGCGCTGATTTCCCGCTCGATAGTGTTTGAATTAAAACCGCTTGAAAAGAAAGATATTGATAAACTGCTTTTAAGAGCGGTATCAGATACCGAAAAAGGAATGGGCGCTTATGGCGCAGTCTTAGATGATGACGCAAGAGAATTTCTTTCGGATATTGCAGGGGGAGACGCAAGAGCAGCGTTAAATGCATTAGAACTTGCAGTGCTTACGACAGAGAAAAGTGAAGATGGGAAGATACATATTACGTTAGAAGTTGCTTCTGAATGTATTCAAAAACGAGTGGTGCGTTATGATAAAACCGGAGATAATCATTACGATACAATTTCAGCATTTATCAAAAGCATGAGAGGGTCAGACCCTGATGCAGCCGTTTATTATCTGGCAAAGATGCTCTATGCCGGTGAAGATATTAAATTTATTGCAAGAAGAATTATGATTTGTGCTTCAGAAGATGTGGGAAATGCAGACCCGCAGGCGCTTCAGGTTGCAGTTTCGGCGGCTCAGGCGGTAGAACGGGTTGGCATGCCGGAAGCACAGATTATTTTATCGCAGGCTGTTTTATATGTAGCGTGTGCGCCAAAAAGCAATTCAGCCTGTATGGCGGTTTTTGATGCAATGGAAAATGTAAAACAGGTAAAGACAACCGTTCCTCCGCATCTTCAGGATGCACATTATAAAGGAGCGCAAAATTTTGGACGTGGAATCGGATACAAATATGCACATGATTATCCAAATCATTATGTAAAACAGCAGTATCTTCCATCTGAAATAGAGGGGACGAAATTCTATCACCCAAGTGAAAATGGATATGAAAAACAGATACAGGAACATCTAAAAAAAATTGCTGAGCATGCTACATGAGCATGTCCAGCAGTTTTTCATATACAGCTTTATTTTTTGTCTGCCAGGAAGCACACACGGCTTCAGCAGCAGCCTTTGTCGGAACAGTCATAGTTAATTCGATAAGCGGTACTTCTTTTTCTTTTGCACTGCATCGAACCTGATAACCTTCTTTTTCTCCTCTGTAATAATTGGCAAAGGTTGAAAGTTCTTCTTTGATTTCCATTGCATTATTTTTGAAAAATTCAGCGATTTCCCCTTTGATTTCTTTGGAAATTTCCTTTCCAAAATATTCAAGTGTCTGTTCGCCTGATTTTGTAATCGAAAAATACGAAGCATTTCGCACGGTTTCGCAGTGGATTAACTCGGATTCCGTTAATTCTGAAAGTGCCTGTTGTAAATGAAAATAGGTGGTATATCCTTTATCAAGAATAAATCCGGAAATCTGTGCATTAGTCAGTGGAAAGTCCACCTTTTCGAGCATATAGAGTACAATAAGTTTATATAAAGTAAGTGATTCTCCCATGAGAGTCCTCCTTTTAAATGTAATGTTCTCTTGAAGGTTTTATTATAATTAAAAAATTCCAAGAGTACAGTTGTGATGGGTTTTCAAGTTTCATGAAACAGCCTGCCCTGCCAGGTGTTTCGGATTTTACACTCGTGATGGAGTGTGTTTAATACGGTTTTTTTGGCACTGCTCCACAAAGGGGCAATTAAAAGTGCTTTCGGTCCATCACCTGTCACTCGATGAACAACAATGTCAGGTGAAAGATGTTCGAGACAGGTAATGACCAAGTCGATGTATTCTTCCATGGAGTAAACTTCAAATTTACCATCCAGATAATCAGAAGCTAAATCAGTTCCTTTTAAAACATGCAGAAGCTGAAGTTTAATTCCCTGAATGTCCTTGTGATTTAAGTAATCAATCGTTTCTAAAATATCTTCTTTTGATTCGTCTGGCAGTCCGAGAATGGTATGCACGATGACCTCAAGCCCTGCTTCTCTTAAATTTTTTACTGCTGTTTCAAAGCAGGAGAGCGGGTAGCCTCTGCGAATGTAGCAGGCTGTTTTTTCATGCATGGTTTGAAGTCCAAGTTCAACCCAGACTGGTTTTATCTGATTTAAGCGTTTTAAAAGTGCAATGACATCGTCTCCAAGACAGTCGGGTCGTGTGCCGATAGAAAGTGCAACGACATCGGGATAGGAGAGGGCTTCTGTGAAAATTTTTTCCAGATAGTCAACCGGAGCATAAGTATTTGTGTACGCCTGAAAATAGGCAATAAATTTTTTCGCTCCACGTTTTTCCCGAAGGCGGTCTGCCTGAAGTTCAATTTGGGTTGTGATAGTGTTGCGGGAATTTCCGGCAAAGTCACCAGAACCTCCGGCACTGCAGAAAATACAGCCTCCGTTTCCAAGTGTGCCGTCACGGTTTGGACAGCTCATGCCTCCATTTAATGCGACTTTATAAACTTTGGTGGAAAATCGTTCCTTTAACATTGCATCGAATGAGTAGTAAGGTTTTCCATTCCAAGAATTTGCCATAATAATTCAATGACTCCTTCCAGTTTTTCTTTTAGCTCTATCATACCATTAGCAAAATCCTTTTGCAAGAACCCAAGGCACATATTTGACAAAGAAGAGGGAGCATGATATCGTAGTGTCAGTAAAAAAGTGTGTAAGTGTTAACAAAAATAAAAAGTGAGGTAAAAAACGTGAAAAACATAAGAAGAAAACTAGGAGCAGTCGTATTATCCACTGTTTTAATGATAATTTCCCTGTCAGGCTGTGGTGTAGGAAATACTTCTTCCGATGGAAGCATTTCTACGATAGAAAAAGGTGTTTTAAAAGTTGGAATGAATTTAAATGATTCCCCGATGAGCTATTTAAATACCGATACCGCAAGACCGGATGGATTTGAAGCAAAAGTGGCAGAGCAGGTGGCAGAAAAACTTGGATTGAAACTGGAAATTATTGATACTACCCAGAAAAATTTATTAAAATCCCTAGATGCAGATATTTATGACTGTGTGATTTCAAGTGTAGGAATGACCGATGAGAATTGTGAGAAATATGAAGCAACCAGTGCTTATGCCGATGTCAGTGCGATAGAAGATGAGTTGACTGAGAAACCGGAAAATACAAAGATTGCTATCTTTGGTAAGAAAAATAATGGACTGATTCAGGCGATTGAAAGTCAGGCATTAGAACCATTAAAAGAAGATGGAACGCTTTCAGAGATTTCCAACAATTATCTGAGTGCGGACATTATTGTGAAGTGAGTGTGAAAAGTAAAAATAAGATATCGTAAGATAAAAAACTAAAATTCTGCTTACAAAATTGCAAGTAGAATTTTTTTATAAAAAAAGCAAAAAACGACTTGATTTTTTTTACATTCGATGGTAGCATAAGTATATAGTTTAATGACTAAACTAATTAAGAAGGAGGTAACGTCCAATGGAAATTTTAAATGTCATGGACAAAGCATTTGCTCCGTATGGAAAAGTTGTAACAGGACTGGATGTAAGTGACCTTCTGGCTGCACTTGAGAAAACACCAAAGCCGGATGATGTCATCTATGTTGCTTCAGATGAAGCTCTTGAGGCCTGTTCAAGCGTAGAAAAGATTGCTTACAGTCTTTTTGGAGGAATGCCGATTCAGGTAGGTTATTGTAATGGAAGCAATTATCTGTTAAATGCGGTGGAATACCACAGAGACAGCGAAATCAATGTAGCATTAACAGATTTAATCCTGATTCTTGGAAAAGAACAGGACATTGAAGCTGACGGTACATATCAGACAGAGAAGATGGAAGCATTTCTTGTTCCGGCAGGAACGGTCGTGGAAGTATATGCAACCACCCTTCACTATGCACCATGTAATGTAAATGGAAATAAGTTCTGTACAGCAGTTATTCTTCCAAAAGGAACAAACGAAGATGCACCGGCACCACAGAACAACACAGCAGAAGACAAACTGCTTTTTGCAAGAAATAAATGGCTCATCGCGCACAAAGATGCAAAAATCGAAGGCGCTTTTGAAGGATTGATTGGAGAAAATCTTTCCGTAAAATGATGTAAGTGTCAAAAGTATAAATTGCGGTTGTGCTTGCACAAAAAGCAATTTATACTTAATTGACACGCCGAACACCGAAAACGAAATAAAATGGTGTGAATACGCCATTTTATGGGAGTTTGAGGTGTTCGAGGATTGCGAGAATTGCATAGCAATGGAGCAATCCGGTTACATCA
>JAIIAN010000494.1 GCA_022717655.1 Bacillota bacterium
GGTAATGTTGGTAACGATTTGAACATCGAAAGCAAGCAGGACAGTAACAGCTATAAGGAAAACAATAAATCAGCTGGCGCAAGCATTGGGATTGGCAGTAATAAAGCCATTAGCGGCAGCGCAAGCGTAGGCAAAATTGACAGCAACTACAATAGCGTTACAGACCAGAGCGGTATTTACGCAGGTAAGGAAGGATTTGAGATTAACGTAGAAGGTAACACTGACCTTAAGGGTGGTATTATTTCAAGTACTGCTGATGCTGACAAGAATAAGCTTTCGACAGGTACGTTGACTTTTGAAGACATTCAGAACAAGGCGGATTATAAAGCCGGAAGTATTGGTATCAATGTCGATACATCTAAGAATGCTAAGAAAAAAGATGCTGGTGTAACGCCTAACATTGGTGTAGGTGCTAAAGATAATGCTGAAAGCGTAACCAAGGCAACTGTTTCTGAAGGTGAAATCGAAATCAGGGATAAAGGGTACCAGAAGCAGGATCTTAAAGACCTGAATCGTGATACCCAAAACAGCCTTAATAAGCTTGCTGAAATTTTTGACAAGACGAAGGTCGAAGAACGCCAAGAACTGGCCGGACTTTTTGGAGAGTTAGCTTATAACCAAATTCATGATATAAAGGCGTCTAATGAGCAGAAGGTGTTGTATCATGCATTGGTAGGTAGTATTTTGGAAAAAATATCTAATGGCGACTATATTAGTGGCGCTTCTTCAGCAGCAATAAATAAGATTGTTGTTAAAGAAATAGAGAAGTTTGCTGGGGAAGATCCTTATCTTATTCAGTGGCTTAGTGCAGGTGTGGGAGCAGCTGTAGGTAGTTTTTGGAACAATATCCAAGTAGCTGCTAGCATTACAGTAAGTGGAACCAAGAACAATCTTTTAAGGACAGATAGGATTCCTAAATGTATTGATGTAGTTGTATGGCCTTGTAAAGATAACGAAGAGTACCAAATTCCACATATAGGGCTAAAAATAGTTTATGATGATGGAAATAATGAAGAGATTCATTTCGGTAATTATTCGAGTGCAATTGCTTTACCAATTGGGCGAGGAACGATATTGGACGTAAATTCTACAAAATATATAGATCAGGACCTATTGCAAGGTAAAGCATATATTTTGGATAAAATTACAGATATAAATAATTTGCAAAAAATAGTAGAGACAGCTAATGCTTATATGCTTGCGTCAGAGAAAGTGACAATTGATGATTTGCGCAGTAGTGTTATTATAGCTCATAATAGAGAGGATATAGACTCTGTGTATATGCCAAATGGAGAGTTTGCAATTTATGGAATAATGAATAGAAATTGTTTGAGCTTTGTTAAATCTGTCATCGGACAAAGCAGCGCCAAAGTAAGTTCTTTTAAGAATAAAGACTTTATGAGAAGGTGATAATTGATGAGAATAATAAATTCGATTGTTGGCATTCTTTTAGGATCACTTTCGTATTTTATTGTTGGAAAAACATTTATTGCTATAATGATTAATTTAT
>JAIIAN010000114.1 GCA_022717655.1 Bacillota bacterium
GTATTTATGGAAAAAGGGTGGGAGCAGGTAGTTGCTGTTTATGGAATCCTGTTTGCCGGAGCCGCATATCTTCCGATAGATATCCATAATCCGAGAGAACGAGTTGAAAAGATTCTCCGTGACAGTGGAACAAGAATCATTCTTGTGCAGAATCAGGCGTATGATCAGGATACCGAATGGCTGCACGAGTGGGATTGTATTTCTGTGTCTGGATTAAAAACCGATTCTGAATACAAAGCACAGGAGAATAAGGCGGGAGACCTTGCGTATGTAATCTATACGTCGGGAACAACCGGGATGCCGAAAGGAGTAATGATTACTCACCATAATGCAGTGAATACAATACTGGATATCAATGCACGCTATCAGATTACAGAACAGGATACGGCGTTTGGAATCTCCAATCTTCATTTTGACCTGTCTGTTTATGATGTTTTTGGCGTTTTAGGCGCAGGTGGGAAATTGGTTCTTCCGGATCCGGAATATGGAAAAGATCCAGCGCATTGGATTCACTGGTTGAATCATGAGAATATTACCGTATGGAACAGCGTGCCAGCTTTTGTAGAAATGCTGGCAGAATATGAGGAATATCAAAGGCAGGTAACTTCACAATCGTTGCGGTTGGTAATGATGAGTGGCGACTGGGTTCCGGTTTCACTTCCGGGGAGAATCCGTAATCTGTTTCAGAATGTTGAGATTGTTGCACTTGGAGGAGCGACGGAAGGCAGTATTTGGTCCAATCATTTCGAGATTCCAGAAGTTGTGCCGGAAGATTGGAAGAGTATTCCGTATGGGAAACCGCTTGCAAACCAGAAGTATTATGTTCTGGATCAGCATATGGAAGATTGCCCGGACTGGGTACCGGGAACGCTTTATATTGTCGGAGATGGCGTTGCACAGGGATATTTAAACGATAAAGAAAAAACAGAGGATAAATTTGTTGTTTTAGATAGAACTGGGGAAAGGCTGTATTGCACTGGAGATATGGGACGGTACTGGAGTGACGGTAATATTGAGTTCCTTGGGAGATTGGATAATCAGGTAAAAATCAATGGTTATCGGGTTGAACTTGGGGAAATTGAAACTGCATTGAGAAAAATTCAAGGAATAACGGAAGCGTTTGTTTTGGTAAGAATGGAAAATAAAATAGAAGACTTATGTGCTGTATTGGTAGAGGAAGAAGAGTATCGTGACCGACAAGATAGGTTTTATAAAGAAATGTTACAAAAAGAGCTTCCTCTTTATATGATTCCTAAAGGCTACATAAAAATGAAGACTATTCCACTTAATTCAAACGGAAAAAAGGATATTCATAAAATTTTGAATGTTGTAGAGCAGAATAAAAAGCCTATTCCTAAAAAGAGTAATAACGAGAAAGAACTCACTCAACTTCAGAAGCGATTGCTTGCAATCTGGAGAAAAATTCTGAAAAGTGAAAACATTGATATAAATGATAACTTTTTTGAAATAGGTGGAAATTCAATACAGGCAATACAAATTACTAATCAAATGACGGAGGAAATAGAGCATTTTATAGATATCGGTAAATTATTTGAGCATCCGACTATCAGTGAAATTGAAAGATACATATTAGAGGAAATGTAATGAGCAAATACATATTTAATAATGATGCGGAAATTTTGGAGTTTTTGGAGCAACTTAGAGAAAAAAGCATCCAAATTTGGGCGGAAGGAGAGAAAATTCGATATAGATCTAAAAACGGACAATTAGCACCGGAAATATTAGGTACTTTAAAAATGGCTAAAGGTCAGATTTTAGATTTTCTTCGAATGGTTGAAAAAAATGTAATTCCATTAACAGCAATACAAACAGCTTATGTTGTGGGGCAAACGGCTGGGTGTGAGTTGGGAAATGTAAATGCGCATTATTACATCGAATATACAATAGAATCATTGAATGTTGAACGACTTGAGCAAATGATAAATTTGGTTATTTCTAAAAATGATGTATTACGGTTAATTGTAACACATGAAGGGAAAGCGAGCTTTTTAGATAATGTACCATATTATTCTGTGCCAATTTATTCATTATATGATGAGAATGTTAGAGAACAAAAGCGATTAGAAAGAAGTCATCATAGATATAATTATTATAAATGGCCTATGTTTCATTTTTGTGTCGGGAAGACATCAGGAAAGACAAGTGTTTTACATATAGATTTTGATTGTATTATTTTGGATGCGTGGAGTGCAAAGTTACTGTTGGACGAGATTTTTAGCTTATATTATGGAGAAGATGTTAAATTTCCACGAATCTCTTTTATGAATTACATGAGATTAAAAGCAGATAAAAAGGATTTAAAGGCTGAAAAATATTGGAAAGAAAAAATAAAAAATATGCCGAACTTTCCCATGCTGGATTATCAAAAAAAATTTACAGAAGTGCAGAATATAAGGTTTGATAGAATTGAATATGATTTTTCTTTTGCAGAAACGCAACGATTATATGAGAAAATAAGAAACTATCATTTTACTCCAGCAGCAGTAATTTCTACAATTTTTATGAAAACACTGGCTCAATATAGTGAGAACCCTGCATTTACTATAAATGTGACATTATTTAACAGGCAGTTATTGCATGAAGATGTAAATGAGATACTGGGTGAATTTACTAACAACGCAGTAATATCATACCAAGGAAAAGCAGATTTGCTGGATGCCATTCGGGTAACTCAGGAACAGATGTGGCGATTAGTTCAATATAGAGAATTTGAAGGAAGCAATATATTAAAAATGCTTTCTTCAGGAAGAGCAGGAAAAGCAATTATGCCAGTAGTGTTTACTTGTATGTTAGATGGTAATGTGTCTGAAGTGGAAAAACGGAGATATTCCTTCAAAGAAGAATATGCGATAAGTCAAACGCCACAGGTGGTTTTAGATCATCATGTGAGAGATGATTTAGGATATTTGAAGGTTTCGTGGGATTATATTATTGACGTTTTTGATAAACAGTATATTACAGATATTTTTGGAACTTATGTAAATAATATAAAGAAATTTATGGAAAAAAATTAGAAAGGATAAAAATATGTTTGTAAAAGAGTTTGAAATTACTTTGGAAAATGGAATGAAAATTTCAGGAGAATTAGATTCGCCAGAAAGGCAAGGTCAGTGGAAAACGATTATTCTATTTCATGGTTCCGGTCCATCAGATCGACACGCTACAGTTGAATCTATGGGACGGATAGTATCTCATAATTTTGATCTGCTGAGTGAGGGGTTTGTGAAAGCCGGATATGCAGTGTTTCGTTATGAAAAAAAAGAAAATTATGATATTGAAAAAATTATTCAACATGCCAGAGAGGTAACGAGATTTGTTGTTGGATTGCCCGAGGTAGGAGAGATTTTGTTTTATGGATGGAGTGAAGGAGTACGAGTTTGTACAGCTTTAGTTTCTGAGTTTCCGAATGTACGGGCTTTAATTCTTCAGTCGGGTATTGCAGAGGGATGGAGTTCCTATTTTTCCTATATATTGCAAGAACTTACAGTAGAAAAGTTGAAAGAGTTAGATAACAATAGTGATGGCATATTAGAAATTTCAGATTTTTTGAATTGTATACCGGATTCCACATCTATTACTTTCTCTTTGTATTTACTTATTTTTGGAATGGATAAGGATGGAAATATGCAATTTAATGAAGAACTTGATCCAGAACGGAAGGGAAGATTCAGTATAATCGATAATTGGATACCTTTGGCAGATGAAATAGTTGCAGATCCTACTACGTTAATTCGATTTGCTGAGAATGCTCCTGGAGAAACATGGACAGGGATTTTAGATGATATAGAGAAGCTTCAAATACCTATTTTAGTACTTCATGGTTTGAACGACGGATGGATTTCTCCGGTAGAAGCTGTGAAAATAGCAAAGACAGCAAGAAATTATGCAGATATAGTTTTGTTTAAAGGATTGGGACACTCGCTTTCTAAAGTAGAATCTCCATTAAAGGATGAAGGCGGTACTATAGAAGATGAGGTAATTGTGAGCATTGTAAAATGGCTTAGAAAGAATGTGGAATAATTAGGGAATGGAGATTTATATGATGAACAATCGAGAGCCTTTTAATAAAATGGAAACATTACATGGAGAGTTTTATGAAAATGCATTGAAATATCCAGAGAGAATTGCGCTTATCTATGAAAATGAAAAAGTTTCCTATAAGATGTTGCGTTTATATGCGTTGCGTGCAGCAAACTATATGTGGCAAAGAGGAGTAAGGAAGAATGATAGAGTTGTAGTTATATTGCCAAGAGGTATTGGGCAAGTAGCTGCATTGTTAGGTATTCTTGCAATAGGTGCTGCGTATGTTCCGATTGCGATAAAGCAGCCATCAGCTCGTCGGGAAAAAATTATAGAAAATGTCAAGCCGGCTTTTGTATTGCAGGATGAAACCTTTTTAGAAGAGACCCCATGGAGTGGGTGTATTGAAAACAATCCCAAAGATACGGCCTATATTATTTATACATCTGGCTCCAGTGGAGAACCCAAAGGAGTAGAAATGAGTCATGCGGCCGCAACGAATACAATAGAAGAAATATTACGTATCTGGAATATCGGCGTGGAAGATTCTGTATTAAGTATATCGGCATTTGATTTTGATTTGTCAGTTTTTGATATATTTGGACTTTTAGCTGCTGGAGGAACCGTTATTTTAATTAATGAAGATGACTTTAGAGATCCAGAAGTGTGGGAAAAACTGATAAAGATTTATGGAATTACCATTTGGAATAGTGCTCCTGCGCTATTGGATATGTTTTTGATAATGAGGAAAAATAATCATTTTGATAAGTTACGGTTGGCATTAGTATCAGGGGATTGGGTCCCGCTTTATTTACCGGAGAAGTGGTATAAAGTAACCTCAATAAATTCACAATTTGTAGCGTTAGGTGGAGCGACGGAAGGAGGAATTTGGTCCAACTATTATTGTGTTTCAAAAATAGATAAGTCGTGGAACTCTATTCCTTATGGACAAGCGTTACCAAAACAGAAATATAGGATTATGGATGAAAATTTTGTGGATTGCGGAGTTAATATTCCTGGGGAATTGCAAATTGGAGGAGGCAGTCTGGCAAAAGGCTATATTAATGATGAAGAGCTAACTATGAAAAAATTCATTACGGATGTAAAAGGAGAGCGTTGGTATAGAACCGGAGACCGGGGAATGCGATGGGCAGATGGGACAATAGAGTTTCTAGGGAGAATGGATACTCAAGTAAAGATACGTGGGCATCGAATTGAGTTGGGTGAAATTGAAAGTGTATTAAAAAGCTTTTTGGGAATAAAAGAAGCAGTAGTTGTTGCTCAGGGGGATAAATACCATAAAGAATTAGTGGCATTTTACTTGGGAGAGTACATTGCAGAGAATGAAATAGAAGGCTATCTCAAACTACATCTTCCTGAATATTCTATACCGAATTCCATAATTAGATTAGAGAATTTTCCTCTTAATGCAAATGGAAAAGTTGATAGAAAAAGCTTGGCAGAATATAAGAAAATCGATAGTGTGGAAATAATCCCTGACAAGGCATTAAATATTGTACTGACGATTTGGGAGGAACTATTGGGGAACAAAGTAATAGATTTGGATGAGAACCTTTTTAAGATGGGCGCAGACAGTTTGCTTGCGGCTAGATTTGTTGGGGCTATGAATACTCGTTGTGGAATAGAGGTACATATGAAAGAAGTTTTTATGAATCCATCAATTAACGCATTAACAAAATTGGTTGATACGAGAAAAAAAACAGGTATAACAGAATTGGTAGAAGAGGGGGAAATATAAAATGCAGGATATGCGAAAAGCAGCAGGAGAATTATTAGTAGAGCTTGAGAAAAAAGGCATTACTTTTGAGACTGTTGATGGGAAATTAAAATATAAAGATTCCAAAGGGAATTTTACAGAAGATTCCAAAGAGAAAGTAAAAAAATATAGAGAAGAAATAATCGAAATTTTAAAGAAAAAACAAACAATAGACGATTTTATTACGGATAATAATTGTGAAGCCACGGTATATCCTTTGACTGATGTGCAAGCAGCGTATTTGGTTGGAAAAACAGAAGCTGTGAAATGGGGCGGAATTGGGTGCAAAGGATATATTGAGGTTGATTTTGGTTCCTACAGTGAGGAAGAAATATCAAGAGCCTGGGAAGTATTGGTAGATAGGCATGAAATGCTAAGGGCGAAAGTGACAGAAACTGGATTTGAAATTTTAGAGAGAGACGAGATTGATTATGAAATTGAAATAATAAATCTACAAAAAATGGAAGAGAAAGAGAAAACAGTTACTTTATCTAGGATTAGGGAAGATTTTAGTAAATATGTCTTTCATACGGAGAATCCCCCATTATTTAAAGTGGTAATAACGAAGCGTATGGAAGGAAATTTTTTCCATTTACTCGTCGATTTAATCGTTTCAGATTTTGCAAGCGTGCAAATTCTGATTTCTGAAATGGGAGAACTTTTGAAAGGCATTTCATTAGAAAAATTAAGGTATAGATTTTCAGATTATGCAATGTTCAATCAACAACGTAAAGGAAGCTTAAAATGGCATCAAGATAGAATGTATTGGATAGAAAGGCTGAAAAAATTGCCGAAGGCTCCAATTCTTCCGCAAGATGGAAGAGCCGCAGACAAGTGTGAAAATACATATGAATTTTATCGTTTTCAGAGACATATTAATCAGTCTGGTTGGAAACAAATAAAGGAAATTGCAGGAGAATATGGAGTAACAGTTTCAGCGGTGCTTATTGGTATATATGCAGAAGTTATTTCAAAGTGGAGTTCAAATAAACATTTTACACTCAATTTGCCGATTCAAAACAGACCCACTATGGGAAACAATATTAATTCCATAGTAGGAGATTTTACAGCAGTGAATTTACTAGAGGTAAATGTGACTCAAAATATGAGTTTTATAGAAAGAGTTAAAGAAATTACGGAAAGATTGATGGAGGATTTAGAGCATAATTCTTTTTCTGGTGTCGAAGTGCTAAGAGAACTGAGTAAAGTGTCTGAAGAAAAGGAAGTACTAATGCCGATTGTCTTTACAGGGGTTTTGAAGACTGATGGCACTGCAGGTACTATTGAATATGGTTTTAGTCATACCCCGCAAGTATGGATTGATTGTCAGATAGTCGATGAGTTAGATTCAGAAGATCAAGAAAAAGGACTGATGATAAGCTGGGATGCAAGGAAAGGTGCGATAAAAGAATCTATTGTAACGGAGATGTTTGAGGTTTTTATTGAAACAATAAGAATACTTGGAACAAAACATTCGGAAGAGTGGAAGAATCCGTTAGAAATTGTTGTGCCAAGTGCGAGTCAGAAAAAAGTAATTTGCGAACAAAATAAAAATGTTACGAAACAATCTCTTATTCAACAGAGATTTGTTGAGTATGCGCAAAAGAATTCTAAAAGAACGGCTGTAATAGATGCTCTTGAAAAAGTGACATATGGAGAATTGTTGGAAAGAGCAGAATATATAGCAGGTTATTTAAGAAAAGAATTTGTGGAAAATAGCACTGGATTGGTTGCGATAAGAATGAAAAAATCTGCAAATCAAATTGCAGCAGTAATGGGCGTTTTGATTGCTGGATTTTCTTATTTACCTATTGATATAAAACAGCCATTGGCACGACAAGAAAAAATTTTGTCAAAAGCAAATATTATTTTGGAATTGGATGAGAAGAAAGTAAATATGATACTTCAGAATTTGGAATACCGATTAGAGAAGCATCCAGAATCCCAAAATACTATTGCATACGTAATATTTACTTCTGGCTCTACGGGAGAGCCTAAAGGTGTTGTAATGTCACATACCGCAGCACAAAATACTCTTATATCCATTGAAAATATGTATAATATTTCGGAAGATGATACAGTTCTTGGCATTGCGGAACTGTCATTTGATCTTTCTGTATTTGATATATTTAGTGTGTTGGGAGTTGGTGGAACATTGGTACTACCGAATCCGGAAAAAGGGCCAGATGCATCTCATTGGGGCAGATTACTTAATGAATACAAAGTGACCTTGTGGAATAGTGTTCCAGCGCAGGCGGAAATGTTAGATGCTTTTGCATCTAAATCAGAGAGTTATCCGACCGTTAGATTAGTGTTGCTATCCGGAGATTGGATAAATACTAGTCTGCCGGGAAGATTAAGAAGGATTATGACCAATGCTCAAATTGTTAGTTTGGGAGGTGCTACGGAAGGTGGAATTTGGTCTGTATTTCATGAAATTGATGAAATAGAAGAAAGACCTACTATATTATATGGAAAAGCTTTGCATGGACAGTGGACGGGAATTGTAGACGAGGAATTGAGAATTTGTCCGCAATATGTTTCGGGGCAAATTGCCATAGGAGGATATTCTCTGGCAGAAGGCTATTTGGGAGATTCAGCATTAACAGAAGAAAAATTTGTTCATGTAGAAGGAGGGAAGAAAAGAATTTATCTCACCGGAGATAATGGAAGATATGTAGAAAATGACGATATTGAATTTTTAGGCAGGTTAGATAATCAGGTAAAAATTAATGGGCATAGAATAGAAATTGCGGAAATAGAAGCAGCGCTTATGAAAATACCGCAAGTAGAAAATTGCTGTGTGGTGTATCATAGAAATGAAGGAACTGGTAATTTAGTGGCTTTTATTAAAGAGCGAGATAAATTAAAAACAATACTAGACATGGTAGAATGTGATGAAGAAAAAATGGGTATAAATGCGATTGATCAATTCAATGAATGTTTAGAAAAAGCAGTTTGCAGTAGCGTTTATAAACAAATGTCAAGTATTTTTAATGGAAAAGCGGCATTGAGCAAGGAAGAAATAATAAGTAATATTGATGTGCAACCGCAATATGAAGTACTATTAAATCGGTGGTTAGAATTATTAATTGTACATGGATACTTACAGGACAGAAATGGCAAATATGAATTAAACAAAACGGAAGATAATGCAGCAAAATATTGGGAAGAACTTCGTACCATCCCATATACGAATATCGCCCCAGATGTAGTAAGTGAATATATTCAAAATCATGCTGAAAACATATGTGAGCTTCTTGGTGGGCGTATAAATCCTCTTATATTCCTTTTTCCAGAAGGAAAAACAACAACGGCGGAAGCTTTATATGGAGAAACAGCGATTGCTAGATATCTGAATGGAATTATAGCGGATGTAGTTAAGCGATATGCAGTTGAATTTAAACAGATTAGTATTTTGGAAGTAGGCGGAGGCATTGGCGCGACTACTAAACAAATTTTGGGGAAAATGGAAGGACTAGCTTATGAATATCTATTTACAGATGTTTCTAATTTTTTCTTAAATAATATTAGACAGCAATATCCTCAAGTTAAAACTGAGTTATTAAATTTAGATGACTGGGATCCTTCGAAATTTGGGGAGTTTCATGTGATAATAGCGGCAGGAGTGCTAAATAATACGAAAAATATCCTTGAAACAGTAAATAAGTTAAAACATATGTTACGAGATGAAGGAATTTTATTAGTAACAGAACCATTGGAAGAACATATAGAG
>JAIIAN010000495.1 GCA_022717655.1 Bacillota bacterium
GAAAGTATACTTATAAACAAGCCCAAAACATTGTCAAAGCGGGAAATATTGACTCCTTGAAATATGATGCCACAAACGGTGTGATCACTGCAGCGAGTTCATTTGGCATCAGTTTTGCACTTGATTTTATTTCTTGCAAAATGAATGGCGAAAGCTTTCAAGATGCCACGAAAAATGCTGCACTGAATGGCCTTAAGACAGGCGGCTTCGTCTTTGCAACTTATGTGATCTCAAGTCAGCTTGCAAAAACTGGGCTTAAAACTGCACTTCAGCCTACGACAGAGGCTATTGCGAAATCGCTGGGTAACGGTGTTTCCACCGCTATTCTGAATGCATTTGGTGAAAACACGTCTGCTCTTACAGCAAGCCAAATTACAGCCCATGTGGCCAATATTCTTCAGAACCAGATTATCACATCGGGTGTTATCGTCGTTGCCTTGTCTGTGGGTGACATCATGGATTTGTTCCATGGACGAATTTCTAAAGAACAGCTTTTGAAAAATTTGGTTGTTACTGTCGCATCTGTAGCGGGAACAACAGCTGGCGGCATTGCTGGTGGTGCAGTTGGTTCAACACTTTTGCCTGGTGTAGGAACAGCGATCGGGACCTTTGTCGGTGGCATGGCTGGTGGGGCAGCTTCCGGTTATGTGAGCAATGCACTTCTCAGCAAAATTTATGCAGGCGATGCACAGCAGATGTATGATATTATTTCAGAGCGGTTTCAGGCACTGAGCAACGATTATCTCATCAGTGAAGCGGAAGGAAAAGCAATTACAGAAAAGCTTCAAAATTCCTTGTCAGGTGACACTTTGAAAGAAATGTACTCCAGTGAAGACCGTGAAGCTTTTGCCGTAAATTTAATGGAACCTCTTTTTGAGGAAGAAGTCCAAACTCGTGCAAAAATTGCCCTTCCTACAGAAGATGATGTTCGCACTGAGATGAAAACATCATTGCAGGAAATTGTATATATTCATTGAAAGAGAGAAGGTTCGTATGCAGGAAGATACATTTTTACTCAGTGTGCTTGCCAAATTTCCGAATGTAGAAAAGACGAAAGTGCGATTCTCAACAGTTGCTGTTACTGACCTTCCTTTCTTGAAGTTATGCCGCCTTCTTGCGGAAAACGGACGTGTTATTGAGATTGATGCGGAAACGCAGTATGCTGTCGTTGCAATCGCGGCATCACCAACCAGTCTGAATGAAGGTGTTGCTGCAATACTTTTGAAAAACAAGATTTTATATATTGCGTCATATGCCAAAGAAGGTCTGATCAAACAGCATTCAACCGAAAAAATCATTCAAAGATTAACGGAGCTCGTAAGATAATGCAGGACACGAAAACTACCCCAAAGAATACCTTGCCAATCACGTGGATTGTAGTGAGCATTCTGACTATGATTTTGCTTGGAGCAGGAGTGATCCTTATGCGGGAAATATTTCCTTTGCAGAAAGCTTCCATTGCCTATAACGAAGCCATCGTTGGATATAATGCGAATGCCAATACAT
>JAIIAN010000496.1 GCA_022717655.1 Bacillota bacterium
TACTGGTAATTCTTCATCATCTGGCCCAGCAGTTCCGCTCTGGTAAGGATCGGAAGTCCCTTCTCCACTGCCGCCGCAAACTCCGGGTTATCCGGGTGTACTGCCGCGGTGTAGACCACCACATGGATGCCGTCGATGATATTCTCTGCTTTCTGGCCATAGAAGATCTTCGCTCCCTTGGCCTCCAGATGCTCTGTCAGTTCTGACTTATGAGCATCAGAACCGGACACCGTAAATCCCTCGTCCATTAAAATCTCTGCCAGGCCGCTCATGCTGATGCCGCCGATTCCAATAAAATGCACATGCTCTGGTTTATTAAAATCTATCTGATACATATTGTTATCCACCCTTTTATTTTATTCACTTACTTGTACTTCTTTTCTGGTAAAAAGTCAATACATACTTATTTCTCCGTGAAATTGGCCTTCTGTTCAAACAGAATATGACGGTAACGCTCCAGAATCGCCCGCAGGCCATTGCCCAGAACGCCGATAGCCAGCACCTCGCCAATTCCCACCGTCACCATGGCAAAGAGGATCATATCCTCAGAACCGTAAGCATAACGAAGTACCCACGGAATGATGATGGTGTTGGAAAGGATCGGAGGCACGCATACAGCCCATTTGTACTCTCTAAGAACATAAGAACCAACCGCCCCGATCAGAGTCGCCAGACTTCCAAAGATCACGTCCAGATCCTCCGCCCCGCATAACAGATTGGACAACAGACACCCTAAAAATACTCCAGGTACCGCCGCCGGTGTGAAATACGGCAGAATACACAGCGCCTCCGAGATCCGGAACTGCACCGGACCGAAGCTGATGGGCGCAAACAACATGGTCAGCACCACATAAATCGCTGCGATCGCCGCCGCATGAACCATGAAATATGCGGTAAATGTTTTTTTCTGTTTCATTTCTATAAAACTCCCTTGTGTTTCTTTCTATCACTGTCCTTTTCTCTGCTTGCAGTCATAGTTATTATTATTTTACTACATACCAGGTTGTTTTGCAAACCGTGAACAAACCCCATCACGCAAAAAGATGGCTACAAAAGACATTTTCTGCCTTCTGTACCCATCTTTCTTTTTTCTACAATAAAATACAAGCCACATACATGATCGCACCCACGATGGCCGCCGCCACCAGCGTGATCGGAAGCACCTTCTGAAGCACCTTGCCTTCCTGTCCCATGATTCCAGCAGTAGTACAGCCAAGAACGATGTTTCCAGGGCAGATAGCGGCTCCGATCGCTCCTCCTGCAGTCTGCGCGCCAAGAACCGGGGCCGGATTTAAGCCTAAGAAGTTAGCGGTAGCAAGCTGGAAGCTGCCAAACAGGATGTTGGAAGCCATATTGGAGCTGGTCATAAAGGAGCCAAGGAGTCCGACAATCGGGGAAAGAGCCACATAAGCCTCACCCATCACACCTGCGATTCCCTGGGCCATCACGGTGGTCTGTCCGGTTCCGCCCATGACCTTGCTCATAGCGATGAAGCAGATCACAGA
>JAIIAN010000115.1 GCA_022717655.1 Bacillota bacterium
AAATGTCACAGCCTGCGCCTGTTTCCATTTATCTATTATAGAGCAGAAAAACCCATCCGACGAGTCGGTTGGGGATGAATGCTCATTTTTTCTTGTGATGAACGTATTTCCGTTTTTGTTTTTCGATTCCTTGTTGTTGAATGTATTGTTCTAATACTTCCAAATTTGCACCGCCAGTTGTCGATAAGAAGTAACTGTCACTCCAAAAAGAATCTTTCCATAATTGATTGTGAATTTGTTCCCAGAAGCGTTTTCGGACTTCCTTTGAAAGCTGAGTCTTTAAATTACAGATAATAACAGAAGGTGCAGCGGATGGCGGAAGTTCAAATAGGATATGGATGTGGTCTTCTTCACCATTAAATTCCAAAAGTTTTCCATGATAACGCTGTGAAATTAAGTAATCTGTGTGACTACGCATAAAAGCAAGGATTTCTGGTGTGATTACTTTTCTTCGATATTTAATGACGAAAACAGCGTGATAGGTCAGACAGCAGACGGAATGAGCATTTCTGGTATAAGTTTTGTTGTCCATAAATTTCTCCTTTCTTTAAAATAACCGATGTTGTAAAATGGCTTGATTTGTGCTATAATTATACTATAAATAAAGGATTATTTCAATTGTTGTTATATTTTAACCGACAAACCGTTTTGAGAAAAGGAGTGTTTTCATGCAGTTAACCAGAACAATAAATGCAGATAAGCGGTATTATCTGGATGAGGATGAAATCCAGAACGTAGAGTCTCTGATTCAGACAATGGAACGATTCAATAATATCAAAATCCAGCTCTATAACTGCTTGTATGACAAATCCTTTTTAAAAAGAGGTCCGTTATTAGAAGAAACGTACAGTTCCTGGCTGAAAAGGAACTATGGAACAACGGACTATTATAATTGTGCCATCTATACTTATGCTTCTTCTGTTCTTTCTTCTCAAAAGGAATTGAATCGATTGTATCAGAGAACAAAAGAAAAAGACATTGAGGCACGGAATCAAAAGATAAAACGAACACAGGAAGAATTGGAAAAGAAGCAGGGAATCAAAGATTCTCTGCGGACTTATTTTAAAAGCGGAGTCTGGGAACGCCCTTATCCAAAGTGTAGAATTAGAATGGAACGAAACCAGATTTTTCTTCCAAATGGAACATACTTTCCAGCCGAAGAATATGAAAGAAAAATAGAACGTTCCATTCGTCGATTGAAAACAAGAATTGCATTACTGGAATCTTCTAAGAAAAGAGCCATTCAAAGGCTGGAATGGTTAAAAAAGTTTCCGCCGAAGAGAATTGTATTTGGTGGAAGAAAACAATATCAAAAGAAAGACAATCCAGAAGTGAATCGTGAACAGTGGAAACAGGAATTCTTTGAATCCCGCCATGCTTCAATGAGCCTTCCGGGACGTCATACTTCAAAAAACTGTAACTTTCTGGTCAGAAAAGAAGAAAAAAATTTGATTGTAAAATGTATGGATGGAAAAGAAACGGTATTCAAACAGTTCCATCTTGCAAGGCAACAGGAACTTTGGGAAGAAATGCTTCAGGCAAAAAAACAGGAGAGAAAAGCGATTTGTTATAATTTTCAGTTGAAACGAGAGAAAACTGGTCGAAGATATCTGATTGTATCGGTGACGCTTTTACTGGAAAATAAATATTGCAATGAATCTTTTGAAAAAGGCTGTGTTTCGATTGATTTGAATTATGACCATGTAGCAGTTTCAGAATTAGATGAAAAAGGAAACCGTCTGGGTGGAACAGTGCTTCGATTTTCTCCAGAATTGAAAACAAAAGGACAGATTTCAGAAGAAATCGGAAGAGTCATGGCAAAGGTAGGACGTTATTGCGCCGAACGGAAGAAACCGCTTATTATGGAAGATTTGGATACCACTCTTGCAAAACACGGAATGAAGTATGGATGTAAGAAAAAGAATCGACATGCTTCTCTGTTTGCTTACCGAAAAATGACGACCTGTTTGGAAAATCAAGCCTATAAACAAAGTTTTGGAATCTATAAAATGAATCCGGCTTATACCAGCCAAATGGGGAAGTTTTTGTATTTAAGACCATTCGGACTTTCCATTCATGAAGCAGCATCGTATACGATTGGATTAAAAGGAATGGGAATTCGGGAAAAACTGTTACCGGATGAGCGGTTACTTGTGTTATTACCAGAAAAGACAAAAGAAAAACTGAAAAATGGAACCGATATTGTGAGTATCATTCCAGCATGGAAACATTTAACAAAAGCATTTCGTGGAGTTTCGCCCCATAGTTTTTACCGGGAACTGCCGTATGAAGTCTTAGAAGAAAGAAAAAAAGGAACATTAAAAAGTATTGCATCGGAAATGAAAAAGTGGACGCAAAACAATCGATATGAGTATGCATAAAAGAAGATAGAAAAAAAGAAAAAGCGAAATACAAAAATATAGAAAAAATATAGAAATAGAAGAAATACTCGGATATTCTTACCAGTTACTTTGTACCAGTCAGTTGAATGAGTGGACAGGGAGCTGGATGGACGGGAATATCTGACTTACGCCAACATACAAAGACATTCCTGAAAAAGGGTTTGTTCTCTGTTGGAACACCCATGAGCTGAACGAGTGGGTATCGGGCGCAAGCCCGTAGGAATCCCCATCCGACGTGGAGTCGGTTGGGGTAGTTCAAGTGTGTCTGAACCAGGGTGAAGCATATGCACCGGAAGAAATAAGGAGAAAGTCTGTCTGCATGAATGAAGATATCGGAGAAATTCTGAAGGAACTGTAGACTTGACAGACAGATTCGATCGAAGTATTAGAATAAAATTGTATAATAACGGTAATAGAAAAAAGTAATTAAAATATAATAATTGGTTTTCGAGTAGCACAATTATATTAGAAACACTGACTTTTAACGGTTGGTGTTTCTTTTTTGCACTTTTTGAGATCATCTGACATTTTCTGCTTTCCCACGTGTGATTACCGGAAAAATAAATTTTTCTAATTATATAAAGTGTTGCGACTATCTTTGATGTCTGTACGAGGGTATGGGGAATCGGAATCTCCATCAAGAGACTTACCCGGAGGTATGCCGTAGCCATAAAATGGCGATACGGTAATACCTGAGTGGATCTTGCTCTGTATCTACGAACCCTCTTACATATACAAAAGATGGAGGGGTAAAATACAGGGTGTGAGAGAAAAGATTTTTAGAAAATTCAAAATAACTTAAAAACTTGACTTTTAACATTACCTAGGTTAAAATCAAAGAAATTAAGTTAAAAGGAGAATGAGAAATATGCTTACAAGTGTATTCGGGATTTCTATAAAATATGAAGCATGGAATCAACAGGATTCTTTGCCTGTTTATATTGCAGGAAGTTATGATTTTCACACAGCATATATTGGAAACAGACGCTGTATAATGCTTGCTCCAACAGAAGAACTTGCCACACTTCCGGCATTGAAAAAACAAATTGTAAAAATACAGCAGATTGATAATGTACCAGTCGTATTTGAACTTGTGTCGGTATCAAATTATCGAAGAAAAAGTCTTATAGAAAATAATATACCGTTTATTACTGATAAGCAGGTCTTTCTTCCTTTCATTGGAACAATGCTTTCTGATGAAAAAGACCCCCAAAAGCTGACAGGTAAGTTTGTTTACTCCACGCAGCAGTTGTTTTTATTTTATCTGTACAGTAAGAAAAAACGATTGTATATTTCAGAAGCCGGAAAAGTACTTCCATTTACAGCAATGACCTTGACCAGAGCAGTAAAGCAGTTGGAAGCGACGAATTTATTTCTTGTAGCAAAAGACGGTGTCAATAAGTTTATTGAGTCAAAATATAAGCGAGATGAATTATTTGAAAAAGCGAAAGTATATTTGACGACTCCTGTTCGAAAAACAGGATATATAGATAAGACACAAGTTACAGAAAATATGGTCTTTGCAGGGGAAACGGCACTTTCTGAAAAAACAATGCTAAATCCAAGTCGAGTTGTTACCTATGCAATTAGTGAGAAAGATTATGATAAAACCTTGCTGATTAATGAATTGATAGACCCGAATAAACAGGTAAGACTTGAATTATGGGCATACAACCCGAAACAATTTTCAGAGGATAACAGTGCTGATGATATTTCCATTGTTTTGTCTTTTACAGATACAAATGACGAGAGAATTGAAGAAGCTGTAGATGAATTGCAGGAAAGAAGGTTGAAAGAGTAATGGTTAATGGATTTACAAAATTTAAGGAAAGATTTCAGGGTTTTGAAAATCAATATGTCATCATCGGTGGGACAGCGTGTGATTTGATTATGGAAAACGAAGAATTACCGTTTCGTGCTACAAAAGATGTAGATATCGTACTGATTGTTGAATCCATAACAGCGGAGTTCGGCAGGCGGTTTTGGGAGTATGTCAAAGAAGCAGGATATGAGCATTTGAATAAAAGCACTGGAAATGCACAGTTTTATCGTTTCACATCTCCGAAAAGTAAAGAATATCCATATATGATAGAGATATTTTCTAGAAATCCGGATTTTATTATATTAGAAGATGATGCAGTTCTCACACCGCTTCCGATAGATGATGAAATATCCAGCTTGTCGGCAATCCTTTTAAATGAAGCGTATTATGAATTGCTAAAAACCGGACAAAAGATGGTTGATGGCATTCCGGTATTAAGCCCGACTTGCCTGATACCATTTAAGGCGAAAGCGTGGCTGGATTTAAAGGAACGCAAGCTAAATGGAGAGCAGATTGACAGCAAAAATATAAAGAAACATAAAAATGATGTGTTCCGATTAGCACAGTTAATCACAGCCAATACAAGGCAAGTTCTCAGTCCGGAAATAGCAGAGGATATGAAAAAATTCTTATTTGAAATAGTTGATGAAACGGTGGATTTAAAATCCTTAGGTATTAGAGGAACAGATAAACAAAAAATGACAGATATGTTGTACCAGTGTTATGGGTTGAAGGATAATACGTAGTAAAAGTGTTCTTAAAGATTTTGAAATCAGTGAATCCAAAATCTATGCGGCTGTTATTCCCGATTGATAAGCTCAGTATGCTGGTGACGATTGCTTTTTCATGGATTGTATTTCACGAAAGGCTGACAAAGAAAGCGGCAGTCGGCGTTTTGTTTATTACAGCGGGAACGGTTTTACTGGCGATTATTTAAAAAGCGTTTAGGAATTATTAGGGGCTTATTTTTCTTGAACCTAAGCTTCAGAATAAGTAGAAATTTACAATGAGCTGAGATTTAGAATAAGCAGACACAATTGTGCAGAAAGACAGCTAAAAGTAAGAAAAAATAAAGCAAATACAAATAGAACCTGCTCAGGTATGTATTTACTTGAGCAGGTTCTATTTGTATTTTAAAAAGTTTCTTATCTAGGCCATCTGCTTTTCTTATCCATCAGCGGTGCAAATGCCTGATGTGGTTCACTCTGATACCAATAGGCAACACTTGCAACGTCATCCTGTCGTTCAAACAGACCTTTATAACATACACCAATCTGCTGAATCGTAACTTTTAAATCTTCTTCAAAGCAAATCGGATCCATCAAATGCCAGCGATAAAAGCCTCGCATTGGTGGGCAGTCATCATTATGATATGGGTTATGCACGAGTTCATCATGTGCGGAATAATAAGGGTATCCCAAAAATGGAGAATTATAAGTTTGTTCTACTGTCTTTCCGTTTACCTGATGTGCAAAACTCCAGGAGCCGCCAAAATAGTCTTCAGTTCCGGTGCCACAGATGGTTGGATATTCGTCATCTCCATCAATATAAAACTTAACTTCGCCTTCACCCCACCAATATCTCTCAAGTGTTGTCAAAGCAAGATAGGTACCAACATAATGACCTTTTCCTTTGACATTGTCCAGAATTACATAATCCTTTGCAAGTTCGGTAATTCTTTGACGTCTCCACTGTGCGTGAAAATAAGCGGTATCTTCCGGTAACTCATCGTATAAACAGTAATCTACCTGATAGAAGAACGCAGGAATTGGATTATCATGCTGATTTTCTAAAGTGATTTTTGCTTTCTTGCGGAATGGCATTTCAAAATAGCTGTTAAAGCCTCTGTTTGGAACAACAGAGATTGGCATAGAAGTCACAAGACATTCTCTTGCAAAGCCGCAGCAGAAAAAGTCACCTAAAGGACTTTCAACAGATGGAGTTTCCTCATCGTCCCAGTACATGCGAAGCACTAAATCGCGAAGCACATAACAATCAGCGTCCGATGTTTTATTATCAACCGTAATCCAGATATGCTGGATAATACCCGGTCCATCCATTTCGGCTAATACGACCGTTTCATTTGGCATAATATCTCTTAAACATGGGCTTCCTTTTCTGGAAGGACCAAGATGGCTTGCTGCCATCCCGCCCTTTCCTTTTTCACCAGTTGGATTTTCTGCATTTATCGCTCTGGATCTTCCATTTTTTAACCTAAAAATATCTGACATTATCAATTCCTCCGTTTATTGTTTTACACCGCCTGCCATAACACCTTCCATAATCTGTTTTTCAAAGATTAGTACGAAGATAACGATTGGTAACAGGATAACACATCCAACGGTACTAATCAAATCCCATGGCATACTATATGAGGTTTCTCTTGGGATTGTTGTAATCGCAACACTGAGTACTTCTATTTTTTGTGCAAAAAACAATGGTGTAAACAAATCGTTAAGGCAGTTGATAAAATTAATGATTAAGATTGTTGCAATTGCCGGTTTCATTAAAGGCAGCGTGATATAGAACAGTTTCTGGAACATATTCGCGCCATCAATCTCTGCGGCTTCATCCATTGAAACTGGAATTTCGCTTAAAAAGTTACCTAAGATTAACATGGTAAATGGAATTAATGCACTGGTGTACATGATAACCAGTCCTGGGAAGGTATCAATTAATCCAAACTGTTTCATTAAGTCGTATAATGGTCTTGCTGTTACGATTCCCGGAATCAAAGCAGAAGCCACGATTGCAGCGTATACAAGTGTAAGTCCTTTTCCGGAATAACGAGTAAATGCATAAGCGGACATCAAACAGATTACAGTTGATAAGATTAATGAGCACACTGTAATAATTGCGGTATTTAAAATCTTTTCGCCCAGATTCATTTGTGTAAAGATCCGGATATAGTTATCCAGTGTCGGATGCTTCGGTATATAGTGAATTGGGGAACTAAACAATTCATCTGCCGGCGAAATAGATGATGTAAAAATCCAAAGTAATGGAAGTAAAATAATAAAGGCAACGATCAAGATTAAAATCCATTTGAATACGGATGCCAGAATTCTTTTGTTTTTTGGTTTCATTTTCCACATCTCCTTCTATATTTAATCAAATTTCTTTATCGCCTTAAGCTGGATAAAGCTTAAAATGGTCATAACGATAAACAAGCAAACCGCGATTGCAGATGCATATCCAAGATTCAGGTTTGTAAAGGCTTCCTGCATAATTCGATATGCCAGTAGTGAGGTTGAATCGCCAGGACCTCCTGAGGTCATCGCATATACTAAGTCAAAACTTGTCAATCGCCACATAGTAAAGAAGATAGAAAGACTTAATATTGTTTTCATAATGTTTGGCAGTGTGATGGAAAAGAAGGAACGAATCGGTCCGGCTCCATCAATCTTTGCTGCTTCATAAATGTCGGCTGATAAAAACTGCAGTGCAGCAAGTACTAAAATTGCGAAGAATGGTAAATCTTTCCATAAGTCAACTGCGATTACTGCGCCCTGTGCAGAATTTGCATGCACAAGCCAGTCGAAATGAAAGCCCGGAACAAATTTGCGGATTAAATCATTGATTAATCCGTATGCGTCATTGAATGCCCATCTTGCAGCAAGTCCGGCTACTACCATTGGCATTGCCCATGGGATCAGCACGATGGTACGTAAGAATTTTTTACCTTTAATTTTCATGTTTAACATTAATGCAAGAATTACGCCGAGTATCAGATGAAAAAACATGGATACTACCGTAAATATTACAGTAAAGTGGATAGAAGATAATAATTTTTGGTCACTAAAGATTTTAATATAGTTTCCTAATCCAATAAACTGAAAGTCAGTTCCTTTTAACAAGCTCATATCATAAGTGCTGTTGATAAAAGTCATAATGATTGGATAAAGTGTGGTAGATGCTCGTACAATCACTACCGGAAGTACCAGAAGCCATGCGATCCATAGTCCCTTTGTCTTCTTTTTCATGGGTGTTTACCTCCTGTGAAATCTCTGAGATACGATATGAACGACTTTATTTTACGATATAAGTATCAACAGATTGCTGTGCCTTTTTACAAAATTCATCGAGTGTTAATTCATCAGATACATACTGCTGGAATAAAGAACCCATATCACTGATGAATTCCATTGCCTGTGGTGCCATAGGACGTGCAAGTAACTCTGTATCTGCAACATATTCTTTTATTTCATCCAAACCTGGCAGATTCATTGCAGCCAATTCATCGCTTTCTAATACATCGGTTCTTGCCGGCAGTCTGGAAGTCATTTCTGTGTAATCCAGTTCGCCCTGTTCACTTGCAGCATATTTAAGGAATTTCTCTGCGGCTGCTTTGTTTTTGGAAGCGCTGTTCAGTACATATCCCCATGTAGACATATAAGCGGTTTTGTTCTCAAATGTTGGCATAGGGGCAATGTGCTGTTTATCTGCACCATATTTTCCGGAATTAACAAAAGTCTGGATTGCGCCTACATACATGAAGATGGAGGCGTAGTCGCCATCAAAGAATTTTTGCATCATTGGGTCATACTGATCGGCAAGCTGAGAAATCGGTGTTTCATTATTCTTCATCATGTCGTACATGAATTTTACCGCTTCCTGTGTTTTTGGGTTGGTCCAATCATAGTAATCTCCGCCAAATAAGTTTACAAACGTTCCGATTGAGTTAAATACATAAGTTTTTTCCCATGCATCGCCATATCCGTATTTGCCGTCTGCTGAGTTTGCTTCTACATATTTCTCGAAGTCCTCTTTTGTTTTAATCTCAGTAAGACCTGCGTTTGCCATCTTTTCTTCATCTACCCAGAAAGCAAGAATATCCATAAAGCAAGGAACAGAATAAGCATTATCGCCAACCATTGTCATTTCCTTCATATATTTCTCCGGGAAATTCTTCATAACTTCCGGTGTCATAACCGTATCCTGAAGTGGCTCTAAGTATCCGGTGTTTTTAAATGCACTCATCATTTCATCATTGATTGTAATTATGTCGATGCTGTCATCACCTGAGGAAAGGATGGTTGTGATTTTGGCCTGACGGTCGTCTGTGTTGGTTGGACACGCAATTGTTTCGATTTCCAGACCAGTTGCTTCTTCGGCTTTCTGGATATATTCATCAAATGCTTTTCCATAAGTGGTGTCCTGTGTCATTAAAGTGATTTTGTTAGAATCTTCATTTTGCTTAGCTTCTGAGCTTCCCCCTGATTTTCCGCAGCCACTACAAAGGCCAACGAGCATGGTTGCTGTGAGTAATACACTAACGATT
>JAIIAN010000497.1 GCA_022717655.1 Bacillota bacterium
ACAAAAGAGTTTTATGAGTTTTACTACAACCCTATTCATGCTATGGGAAAAATTCATGTTAGCCAAATGCCACAAATAGTTAAGGAACGCATCAAGTTCTGCTCTGCAATACTTCACAAAGAGGATATTAAATTTGAACGCACTAAAGCAACATTGATGAAATCACCAGTTGGCTTTTACAAAATAGAGCGTGATATGCGTATAGGTAATTGGTTTCATGCACAAGGACAAAACTATGCAACTTGGAAAGGATATTTCATCTGCGACGATATGTATATGCCAAACTTGGAAAGATCATGTCCAATTAAAAGCATTGATGGTGCCTTAGTGTTTGATATGATACGAATGGGGTGTCAATCAAGAACCGCTCATTACATAAAAAGCGTCTTTGACCTAAAAGTTTTTAGTAATGTAAGGACAACAGGAATACAATTGTTGGAAATTACTGATTAGTTAGTAAAACTAAAATACAAATATCATTGAGCTATGGGAATATTCGATTTTTTCAAAAATACTGTTAACGATACACAAAAGGAGCTTACTCTTGAAGACTGCATTATAAAAATGTTTGCTTCGGCAGATATAGAACCACATCGTGAAGGCGATGAGTTTTCATTCAAAGTGCAAGGTAAATATTGTGTATTTAATGTTACGTTAAGCTATGAGGCAAACAGAATAATAGTTTATATACCTTTTCCTATACCTGTAAATCGTAAAGTAGCGAAATCTTCTATGTATGAAGTGAAAAGAATAGACAGTTTTGTACAAAAAGGAGACTCTTTCTATACCACTCTTTGTCAAATAGATAAAGATAAAGAATACCAAATAAGAGCTGCGACATTGAATTTTTCTGTTTCCTTGACCGAGGACACGCCGGATATTATCCAAAAGATGGTGACACGTACAGTTGATGTTATTGATGGTGATAATTTTGCTTCATTGGCTGCTGCTATATTCGGCTGTAAGTCATGCGATAAGACAAAGACTAGTTGGCAAAACAAATCTACGGAGAATATCAAAGTGCTCGTTCAACAGAAAGATGATTATCATAAATTGTTGGATAATGTTCCAAACCTCAGTAGTGCTCGTTATCGTGGACGGCTTATAGCTTATGCCACATATATTATAAACTACAAGTCTGACAAAGAAGTTGCGGAGCAAGAAAGTTCATCCAACTATTACGACCGCTTTATTCAAGAAGCCTACAATATTGCGAATGAGGAAGAACGTGATTTAATACGAAAGCTACGTTTCTTGGTTGAGAAAAAGTATGGGACAAAAAATGAAGACTTTGTTATGGGTCAGAAGGAGGCTACAGAAATCATTTGTGGCAATCCATGGAATTTGCTGTGTCAAGATGGAAACACCTATGATACGGATATATCAGAAGAGGAAAAACTGTATAAAAGATTATGTGCTCCTCAATATAAAGACTATCCATATGAACAACGTGACCTTGGGGAGGGAATGACCTTGGTGAATCAAGTGATT
>JAIIAN010000498.1 GCA_022717655.1 Bacillota bacterium
GGAGTTACCTTCCGCCACGGACCTGGAAAATCCCAGTAGACGGGACAGCGAATTGATCTGGTATGGCGCTTCTTCTGTGCCATCTCCTGGAAAATCCGTGGTTTCAGGCCAATTTTCCCATAGATTGCCTGGGGATGCCAGCAGGCTGATGGATGCGATCCGTTCCGCCTGAGCCGGAGTCGCTTTCTCCCCATCTATCCACGCACCATCATCTGGCAGCACACTCGCATCAGATGCCGTGGCTCTCTCCCACGTCATCCCCTCCGAAACTTCCATCTGTTTTATCTCCGCTCTCACCGGGATTCCCGCACCCACACATTGCGCCAGCAGGCTTCCTGCTGCCAGCATCGCAATCTTCCGATTCCGTTTCCAATGATTTTGTTTTCTCACTCTTCTCCCTCTCTTTCTTTTATGTTCAAGTCAAACGTCCGTATTTTCACCATTTCCTGCTCAGTCACATATCTGTTCCCTGCCTATCGGCTCGCTGCCTGGGTCAACACAAATGCCGGACGTATCCCACAGGTATCTCCCACATCTACCGGCGCTATACATCCTTTGACCAGATCCACAGCATATGCCTGTCCCGTGCCTTCACCGCCCTCTCTTCCCATGGCAGTTCTCAGCCAATATCGGGTGGATGCTGGGCGCAGCCAGTCCATTCCACTAAATTTCCAAAGTTCATCCCGGTACCGGATGGCTTCTTCCACCGACAGCAAAAATACCCGGTCTGTCATCTGCTGGTAACTGCTGGGATGAGCAGTCAGATCCTGTTCCGAAAACTGCTCAAAACTCCGCTCTTTCGTCTGACCGGTATACGTATATGTACGTCCTGTGCGGATATTCCGCATCTGATATCCCTGTTCTTCCCAGTCTTTTGCCACCGCAGTCAGATACTCCCTCACCGCAGAATACTTATACTCTTCATTTGCCCCAAATGCCTCAATAGGGCCTTTGTGATACACGTAGCCATAGCTGCCGTTTGCCAGTTTTTCATAGGCAGAATACGCGCCATAATCCCACGGAATCACCTGGTCACACAAGAACAAGGCTCCCGTCTGGCCAGAATCCTCCGCACCATAATAATTCTGGTCAATGCAGCGGAATACAAAGGATTTTCCACCGATCTCCCGACAGATCCGATCTCCAATCTTCCAGTAACGGACATCATCCGCCGAACCAACCGGTAAATTCTCGATTGAACCAGAATCTTCCTGATCCCCAGAATCCCCAGAATTCTTCCATTTCACCGCAAACCGCATAGTCTGAAGCCATTCTCCCTGAAACCATTCTGTCCTTTCCAACGAAACTGAGTATTCCAGCGAATCCCCATAAAAATTTTTCAGCACTGTTCCTTCCGGCACGTAATTTTTCCCGGTCACGTAAAACACATCTTCCGTATTGCCGTCCCGCAAACATTGCCCAGCTGCCGACAAGACCTCCCGGTCATTTTCCAGACGATTTTCCACCACATGCTCATAAGCACAGGTA
>JAIIAN010000499.1 GCA_022717655.1 Bacillota bacterium
TAGCAATCAAATCAACGAAGCTGCCATTGTCATTTAAGTAAGAACCATATACTGCAAAGCCTGTGTGCTTGTTTTCACCAGTGCCTCTTGCAAAGCTACTGTTGCCTTCAGTACGCGTCAGCGCAACGCCCACGGTCCAGTTCGGGTTAGTGCTGAGCTTTTCATCGTAACCAACCTGATAGTAGTTGTACTGGTTCTTCACATTCTGCGCACCGTATTTGCTTTCGCCGCGTGCCATTCTTGCCCATGCGCCATGCTCGCCCTTGCTGTCGCGCAGCTCGCCCAGGCGCTTGTTCATATCGTTGTTTTCCTGACGCCAGGTCATCAGGGAGATGTTTGCCATGTCGCTGATTGCGCGGTTGGTAGGGTTTTCAAGAGTTTTTATGGTTTTATCTACTACATCACCATCAATAACCTTAGCGGAATAACCACCAATAATATCATTAGCATCAGAGGTTACGGTATCTGCAGCAGACTTGTTATTGCTCTTAACAACGTCAGCCAAATCCTGCAGGCTGGCATTGCCGCTGGCAATAGCGTCTGTTACATCCTTCGTGCCATTGACGATGAGGTTAGAAGTTTTGTCTTCGCCAATAGTAACATGATTGCCTAAGCTGTTGGTAGTAATTTTACCGCTGTTGCCCTGTAAATCGTCCACAGTAACATTTTGATTATTACCCTGCAAATTGAGATTTGCATTTTCTAATTTTAATTTACCAGCATCAAATTGGCTGACACTCTCCTGAACGTTGATAGAACCGCCATTGCTGACCTCTGCATTATTAACAAAGCTGTCGCCCGTCATATTCCAGACAGCATCATTAGAAATTTTCAAGTCCATGCCAGTAACGTTCATATCAATTTTAGGACTATCGCTACCACTCTTATTGGTTTTAACACTACCGTTAAATGATGATTTCTCATTGCTCAAATTTAAATTAACCTTAGAATCCGCTATCAAGCCAGAGTTACCATCATTAGTAACATCAAATATTATATCTCCATTTAACTGAACAACACTATTATTATCTTCATTTATAGTAACAGTGGAATGTCCGCGTGTATTAATTGCTGTATCTGCATTAATTGTTAAATTACCATTTATTTCTACTTCACCCTGAGAATATGCAGCAATACCAATAGAATGATTATCTTTATAATCAGGGTCTATTTTAACATCAGATGATACATTTATTACAGTATTGTCAGCATTGATTACAAGTTTAGTTGTTTCTTTTCCTTGCAAATCAGTAGTATTGTTACCCACATAGATACCATGAGCATAATATAAATCTGAGTGAACATCTATATTTAGATTTTTACTATTAATTTCTGTATAAGAACCATTAACCGGCTTTGCTTGCTTATCATTTTGCCAACTATTAAATAAATACAATCCCATAACTTATTTATTACCATTGGCATTTAAATTTATTTGGTCTGTATCTTTACTCCCGATATAATTTCTCAATACACTATTAATAC
>JAIIAN010000500.1 GCA_022717655.1 Bacillota bacterium
TCATAACACCTTTTTTGTCCACTTCCACTATATTATCTGCAATCTTAATCATACTCTTAGTCGGCTTATCAAACCCTTCTGACATCTCTTCATAACAGATGAAATGATGTCCATTTCTAAAGTAGTAATTCCCTTTTGCAACCATTTCTACTTCTTCTGAGCCATCCACGGATTCAATCGACTGCATTCCTCTTACTGTTACCAGCACATCTTTTTTCATAATTTTAGTACTCCTCAATATTAATCTGCTTTGTCATCTTTACATCATACGGAAGAATGGAATTCGCAAAGTCCTGAAACTGTTCTGCGGCATCGCTGACATAAAAGCGGTATGGAAATTCTTCCTGAACATCCTGAAGATTATCAAGCCCTTTACTTTTTAAGAGCCGTTCAAGTTCTTTTGCTGTTTCATAAGCCGGATTCACCAATGTTACAGAATCTCCCACCAGTTTCTGAAGCAGGGAACGAAGCAGAGGATAATGGGTGCAGCCCAAAATCAAGGTATCAATCCCCTGTTCCAAAAGCGGCGTCACATAACGCCGTGCCACTTCTACGGTTACATCATCTTTCAGCCATCCTTCTTCTACCAGTGGAACAAAAAGCGGACACGGCTGTCCAAACACCTGAATTTCCTTATCATAGCTGTGAATAATTTCCGGATACAATTTAGAATGAACCGTTCCTTTTGTTCCGATTAGACCTATTTTTTTGTTCTTTGTCACCGAAGCTGCAACTTTCGCTCCCGGTTCTACCACTCCGATAATCGGAATATCAATTTCTTTTTTTATCTCTTCTAATGCCAGTGCACTTGCTGTATTACATGCCACTACGATTGCCTTTACATCCTGAAGCTGTAAAAATCTTACAATCTGTCTTGAAAATTTTAATACAATTTCCTTGGATTTACTTCCGTAAGGCACCCTTGCCGTATCTCCAAAGTATACAATTCTTTCGCTGGGCAGATTTCGCATAATTTCCCTTGCAACAGTCAGTCCGCCCACACCTGAGTCAAAAACACCAATTGGCGCTTGTCTGTTCTGATTCATAAAAAAGCCTCGCTTTTCTCTTTTACTGCGTATTTCATCTTATTTTACCCTTATTGATTACGGATTGCAAGCTACATCTTAAAACCATTTCCATGAAATCCGTACTTTTTTTCGTTCTTTCGGATCATTCCAGATGGAAATAAACTCTTCTTCTGTCAGAACTTTTTTTAATTCTTCCATTTTTTCATCTGCCACCACACCATAAGAATCATTGATAAAGCACAAACTCGGATAAAGTACACACCACCAGTTATGCCCCTTTCCGTCTCCAATCGTAACCGTCAACGTCTCGTATTCTCCTTTTGGAAACGTACAGTTTCCATAAACTTTCTCAGGGAACTCACATTTTTCCATTTTGGCTTCCACTCGATACTCATAACCACTTTCTTCTACAATTTTTTTTGCAGTCTGCTTAATCTCTGTAAGATGTCCAAGCACG
>JAIIAN010000501.1 GCA_022717655.1 Bacillota bacterium
ATTTTGTTCTTTGTATACTCACACGCCTAAAAAAGCAGTAAGTTTTATATATTTCTACATAAAACTCACTGCTTTTATTTCTTATTTTCTATTGCATAATTCGTTTAATCGTTTTCCAAGATATCTTGCTTTTTCTTTTGCCTTTTCAATCAGTTCCAGTCCTGTCATTTCTGTCATCTGAATATCGCTAATCATAATCTGAGGATGATATTCCTCTAAAATTCCAAGTGCTTCTTTTCCAGACGCCGCAGTATAAACTTCTTCAATTTTCAGTTCCTGCCATGGAAGCACTTTTTTCATTCCCATGCGAATCATTTTCTCATCATCTACGATTAAAACCTTATACATGAATCATTTCTCCTCTTAATACATTCTCTTTTGCCTCTGTCTCATAAGGCAGACGAATTTCAACCGTAACACCACCAGTTTCATTGCTTAAATAATAAAGCCCATACTCTTCTCCATAAAGAAGCTGAATCCTCTTATTGACATTACGCACTCCATATCCAAAGGTTTCTTCATACTGAGAAAGCTGTTCATTCATCCGGTCAATCTCTTCCTGTGTCATTCCGGTTCCGGTATCTGCAAGCGTAATCAGTACATCTTTTCCCTTTCGTTTCACTTTGATAAAGACCGTTCCTGTCTTTCCCTCTTTTACTTTCATTCCATGATAAATCGAGTTTTCCACAAGCGGTTGAAGCGTTAATTTTGGAATCATGGTATCTTCTGCATTGCTGTCCACACTAATTTCACTGCCAATAATGTTGTCATAGCGCATATTTTGAATAACCAGATAATTTTTTACATGTTCCAGTTCCATTTTCAGTGGAATAATATCATGACCTCCACTCAAACAAATCCGATAATATTTTGCAAGTGCCTTTACCATCGTCGAAATTTCTTTATTCCCATCGGCAACTGCCTGCCAGTGAATACAATCCAGCGTATTATAAAGAAAATGTGGCTGAATCTGGGACTGAAGGGCATCCAATCGAATCTGTTCAATCTGATGCTGTTCAAGTTTTACCTGCTCCATCAAAACTTCAATTTCTTCCATCATTGAATTAAATCCTACTGCCATCTTGATAAAATCCTCTCCCATGTGGTCTACATTGATTCTCGTTTTCAAAGAACCAGAAGCAACATCATCCATTTTTCTCACCACTTTATCAAGCGGACGATACACCATCTGAATAACCGCCTTTACACTCAAAATACTGACTGCAATCAAGATAAGCATAATCACTGCCATAAATCCAATCGTCGCGATGCTTCCTTTGTAAAGTTCATAAGTCGACACACTGCTTATCACATAAAGCTCCCAGTCCGGTACTTTTTCATACAGATAAAGTTTTCCATTTTCTGTAAATGCACCTTCTGTTTTTTCCAGTTTATCAGAATAAGAAACTTTTTTTCCAATATCCTTTCCCGCTCTTGAAGCAAAAATTTTTCCATCCTGACGAACCACTTCATTTTCTGCTGA
>JAIIAN010000502.1 GCA_022717655.1 Bacillota bacterium
TCGGGAAGCATTTGATAATATTTATCAAGTAATTAAATATTCCATGAGGGAGTAGTTAGCGCGAAAGTGTGATTTGTCAACATTCTGATTATAATTAAAGAGTATAATCTGGCAAATCTTAAATAATGAGACTCATGTATATCAATTAACAGTTAGTGTTGTACACGGCAGGTAGTTGATATACATGAGTCTTTTTTTATCTGCTGGATATAGTAGTAGCAGAGTTTTTAAGCTGACGACACTTATTATGGAGAGAGAAAAAGGAGGAAAATATGGAAAAATTCATTAACAATGCACCATTTGCTCTTGTACTTGTATGTCTTATAATCGGTTTTGTTCTGCTTATTAAAGGTGCAGACTTTTTTGTAGAAGGAAGCTCAAGCGTAGCAAAGAGACTGCATGTTCCGTCCATTATTATTGGACTTACAATTGTTGCAATGGGTACATCGCTACCAGAAACAGCAGTCAGTGTATCGGCATCACTCACAGGCAACAATGAGCTTGCAGTAAGTAATGTAGTCGGTTCTAATATATTTAATCTGATGGTTGTTATTGGTGTGTGTGCAATGATTGCCACAGTAAATGTTGCAAAAGAAACAATAAAAAGAGATATCCCATTTTCACTTATCTGTGCAGGACTTTTATTGCTTTTAGGAATCCTTGGGGTTGGTGATAAGTCAGGGATGATGCTTGGACATTTTGATGGTGTAATATTTATCGGTGCATTTGCAGGATATATTTTTTACATGATTAAGATTGCACTAAAGGCAAGCAAAGAAGGCAAAAAAGTCGAGATTGAGGGTGGTTCTGATGAAGATATTAAGTTGATTTCAGTTCCGCTTAGTATTCTGTTCATTATTGGCGGTGCGGCTGCGATTGCATTAGGCGGAGATATTACCGTAGACGCTGCCTCAAGGATAGCGAGTGACCTCGGAATGAGCCAGACGCTTATCGGGCTTACAATAGTTTCAATAGGAACATCACTTCCAGAGCTTGTAACTTCAATAGTTGCAGCCAGAAAGAACGAAGTCGATATGGCACTTGGTAATGCGATTGGTTCAAATGTATTTAACATACTTATGGTACTTGGTATTGCATCAGCAATCAGCCCAATCAGCATAATTACAGAAAATATTATAGATTTGTGCGTGCTTATTGTATTTACAATATGTGTATGGATATTTGCTGGAACAAAGAAGAAAATTGGAAGAATCGAAGGCTTTTCAATGGTTGCACTTTATGTGATATATGCAGTTTATATCATAATAAGATAAATGAGGTAATATACAAATGTTGTTGTTTTTAAAAGTATTTTTTACTGAATTCATAGCAGAGATGGGCGATAAAACCCAGCTCATGCTTATTGCTCTTACTTCTAAATATAAGTTAAGAGATATTATATTAGGAACTGCTGCAGCAATTCTTGTACTTAACGGACTTGCTGTTTTAGCAGGCGGGCTTGTCAGTGAATTTATTCCTGA
>JAIIAN010000116.1 GCA_022717655.1 Bacillota bacterium
TGTAAAGCGGACATTCGCAATCCGCTTCGCTACTTGCTCATGAACGCAGTCGCTTTGCGAGCTGTCAGTGGGAGCTTTCAACTCCCACTGACATAAGCATTCCCCCGCTGCTTAGTGCTCTGCGCACTTGAAGCGGGGGAATGCTTATCTGCGTTCAAATAAAGAAAAGACACCCTGTTATTTTTACTGATAATTGTCAAAATATTTTTCAAATACACTCTGGCTTATCTGTTTTACTTCTTCCAACATTTCCTCATATCGTTTTATAAATTCTCTGCCCTCTTCTGTAAGGATCGAGGTTCCTCCATGTGGACCACCATTGTAACGATTTAAAAACTGAAATCCCATCTGTTCTTCTGCACGATTTAACAGTTTCCAGCATTTTGAATAAGAAATTTTCATTTTTTTTGATGCTGCATGAATTGAACCAGTTTCATCAATAAATTGAAGAAGATGAAACAGCCCCGGTCCAAAAAAATCTTCTGTTTTTGTAATGACAAGCTTCGTTTTTATCCCAAGTTTTGTCTCTCTTTTATTTTCTGTCATACTGTTCTGCTCTTCCATTTGATTTACTGCTCCTTTTCACTTTTTTCAGATTATCTTTTCTAGATTTCTTCCCATAATTGATAAATCCATTCTGCCAGAGACTCTGTTTGATTTAAATCAAAAATCTTTATCTGTTTCTCCCATTTCTCTGTTTCTAATACTTTTTGTTCTTTTAATTCCTCTTTGTTTAAATCGGTCACAATTCCTAATAGATTTTTACTATCACACACAGATTTTGCTGAGTTACCTTTTCGTATGATTTCGATTTTTGAGTACTTTGAATATTTAAATCCCTCCAGCAAAATAATATCAGCTCTCGGAAAACTGGCAATGAAATCTTCTTCTGGTAATACCATATCATAATGAATCATCATATATTTCGTCTTTGAAAATACAAGAGTGCCATCTGCTCCTGCCTTTGCAAACTTCCAGCTGTCTGTTTCCGGAACATCTGCTTCAAAATCATGTCCATCATGCTTGATAACCGCCACATTCAAGCCTTTCGCCTTTAAAAAAGGCAATATTTTTGTAATTAACGTAGTCTTCCCGGAGTTTTTTACTCCGCTGACTGCCAGTATAAGCCGTCTTCTTTGTGTTCTTTCTACTTTCATTTTTCTTTTATCCGTTTTTTCTGTAATTTCATCTTATTAATACAAAAATCTAAAAACCCAACTTTAAGTCAAGCTAAATCTATAACAAAAGCACTTCTGCCTCTTCTCCTGCATAAATCCCTGGCTTTCCTTCCTGCATATCAATCAGACAGTTACACCCTGCCATTGTCGCAAGGACTCCATTGGAATGAAGTCCACATGGAATCATAACTCCGGTTTCGTCTACAAAAGCACGTACATATCTGCGACCTTTGATTTTCCTACTGAATTCATTTTTTAATACACATTTTTTATGTACAATTGCAAGTGTTTCATCCTGTGTCATTTTATGTAACATTGGTCGAATCAGTACATCTACGCTGACCGCCACACCAAATGGATTTCCAGAAAGACTGACAATCGGAACATCATGATATACTGAAAACAAAGTCGGCATTCCCGGTTTCATTAATACCCGCCAGAAAATTCGCTCTGCCCCAATCAAACGAAATGCCTCATGCATAATATCTTTCTTGCCTACCGATACAGCTCCTGTTGTTACGATTAAATCTACCTGTCCTGCGATTTCTTTGACTGCCTCCGCCATTTTCTGTGGTTCATCCTGAATCGTGTCAATACGTACCAGTTCTACATCAAAATCCAGCAAACGAGTCGCCAGCAGGCTCTGGTTTGAGTTATAAATCTTTCCCGGAAGCAAAGGTTGTCCCGGGGTCATAACTTCATCTCCGGTCGTTAAAACAGCGGCTTTTACTTTTCTTTTTACTAAAACTTTTGCTCTGCCCATACTCGCAAGGATTCCCGTTTCAACAAAACCGATTTTTGTACCTTTTTTTAATAATACGGTATCTTTCTTAAAGTCCTCTCCTTGAAAACAATAGTCCTGCCATTTCTTTTTACTTTTAAAAATTTTTACCGTATCTTCTCCATAATCAGTGTCTTCCTGTCTTACACAACAGTCACATCCTGCCGGAATGGCTGCTCCTGTCATAATACGAACAGCCTCTCCCAATTTTACTTCCCGATTAGAATATTGACCTGCATCTATTTCCTCTATTACTTTTAAACACACTGGCGTATCACTTTTTGCTTCACTTAAATCTTCAAAATGACAGGCATATCCGTCTACCGGAGAACGGTCAAATGGCGGATTGTCAAACTCTGCTTTTTCATCTTTGGCAAGAATTCTTCCTCTTGCCAAAAGCAACGATACCTCTTCCGTTTCTTCTATTTCTTTTGTATGACATAATAACTGTTCAAGTGCCTCTTCTACCGTCAGATTTTCCATGTCATTTCCCCCTTTTTTCTTAATGTGCTCTCGAAATTTTTTTGTGCTTGATTATTTTAGACACCTTTTCCAAAACTACAATTTGGATAATGACATTCTTTACATCCTAAGCAAAATCCACCATTTCCCATGTGTGCCAAATCTTTTTTTGTCACTTCAATTCCTGCTGCAATTCTTGGTAAAACCAAGTCAAATACTGTTGCCTTTGCATACATTACACACCCCGGAAGTCCCATAACCGGTGTTCCATCTTCTAAGTAAGATAGTAAAAACATTGCCCCCGGAAGCACCGGTGCTCCATAAGAAACAATCCTTGCACCTGTCGCCTTGATCGCTCCTGGAGTTTTATCATCAGGATCTACACTCATTCCTCCGGTACAGACAATCATCTCTGCCCCTTTTTCCTTTAATTCTAAAATTGCTTTTGTGATTTTTTCCATATCATCATTACATAAAATATGACCACATACTTCAATTTTGTACTCTTTCATTTTTTCAATGATAACCGGTGTAAATGTATCTTTAATTCTTCCATAGTAGACCTCATTTCCTGTTGTCACAATTCCAACGGTCTTTTTCTTGTATGGAGTTAAAGAAACCAGCGGAGTCTCCCCTGCTGTTTTTTTCACCTGTTCCATTTTTTCTTTTGCAATCACAAGCGGAATAACCCTTGTTCCCAGCAGGCGGTCTCCTTTTTTTACCGGAAAGTTTGTATGCCTGGTTGCAATCATAATTTCATCAATCTCATTGATAGCATCCAGTCTCTTTACATCTACCTGAAATACTCCATCGCAGTCTGCAATCAATTCAATTTTACCCTCTTTTACATCGGACGGATGCATATTATCATTAATACATACGTCACAGAGAATCTGAGCTGCTTCATTTTCATGCAGAGTATTCTCATCTTTTTCCCATACATATAAATTATCTTTTCCAAGCGATAAAAGTACCGGAATATCCTTCTCCTCTACAATATGTCCTTTTCTAAATGCAGTATCTTTTACCACATCTTTTACAATCCGCGTAATATCATGGCAGAGTACATGACCTACTGCCTCTGTTGTCTTAATACATTTCATCGTCTTTTCCTCTTATCTTTTTATTTTCAAAATTTCTCTTATTTTGCTTTTGAAATTATTGTAGCATAGTAACAAAAAAAGCTCAACCTTGACCACGTTTTTGTACAAAAATAATCATTTGATGCAAAAATGGGAGATATTCTCTTCACCGCTCATGAGAATATCCCCCATTTTTTATATTTTATAACCAGTTCTACTACTGCTACAGCAGAAACTTAAGTTTGCTGTACTACGCTTTTTCAATACGAATTGCACATACTTTATATTCCGGAATTCTTGCATACTTATCAAGCGCCGCATTTGTCAGCCAGTTTGCATTTCCATCCGGGAAGTGGAATGGCATCCAGGACTCTCCTTTTGATACTTTTGTACCAACACGAGCTGTAGATTCAATCTGACCACGTCTGGAAGTCAGACGAACTTTATCTCCATTCTTAATGCCAAGTGCTTCTGCATCTTCCACATTCATTTCGATAAAGGATTTTCCTTCAATCTCCATCAGTTCCGGAGTTTTTCCGGTCATCGCTCTTGTTGTATAGTGATATAAAATACGTCCAGTCATCAGAATAATCGGATATTCTTCATCCGGAAGTTCTGCTGACGGAATATATTCTGCCGGATAGAACCAACCAAGACCTCTTGCAAATTTACCAACATGCATAATTGGAGTACCCGGATGGTCTTTTGTCAGACATGGCCACTGAAGTCCTTTTCCACCAACTTCTTCACTGTCAAGACGTGCATGACTGATTCCTCCAAAGGATGGTGTCACAGATGCTACTTCATCCATAATCTGTGCCGAGGTCAGATGCGGCTGAGGATAACCCATACGATTCATCAAATCAATGATAATATCGGTATCTAATCTTGCATTGCCAGGAATTGTCACTGCTTTACGCACACGCTGTACACGACGTTCTGTGTTGGTAAATGTTCCTTCTTTTTCTGCATAGCTGACACCAGGGAGAATAACATCTGCATAAGCCGCAGTCTCTGTCATAAATAATTCCTGAATAACAAAGAAGTCCAGACTTTCCAGTGCTTTAATAATATGATGCGTATCCGGGTCTGTTACAACAGGGTCTTCTCCATAAATATACAGTCCCTTAATTTCTCCTCTGATTGCTGCCGGGAATACATCTGTTGCATGAAGTCCCGGATTTGGATTCAACTTGGTATTCCATGCTTTTTCAAATTTCGCAACAACTTCCGGATTTGCCACTTTCTGATATCCTGGGAAGTCAGTCGGTGAAGCTCCCATATCGCAGGCACCCTGTACGTTATTCTGACCACGAAGCGGATTCACTCCACAGCCCTCACGTCCTAATTTGCCAACTAAAAGAGCCATATTTGACATCGACATAACGCCTTCTGTACCAGTTGAATGTTCGGTTACACCCAGACAGTAAATGATTGGAGCCATCTTTGCTTTTGCATACATAATTGCTGCTTTTCTTAACTCTTCTGCATCAATATGACAAATCTGAGCAACTCGTTCCGGTGTATAATCTTTTACAATTTCTTTGATTTTTTCATAGCCTTCGGTTCGCTCAGCGATAAATTTATCATCCTGAAGTCCCTCTGAAATAATGACATTCATAATACCATTTGCAAATGCAACATTTGTACCAGGTTTTAATTTCAGATGAATATCTGCATGTTTTGCAAGACCGATATCACGCGGGTCTACTACAATCAGTTTGCATCCTCTCTGAACTGCCTGACGAATCTGCATCCCAACAACAGGGTGCGCTTCTTCAGGATTCGAACCAACCAGCATAATAACATCCGGTTTCTTTGTGATATCTTCAATCGGGTTGGTCATTGCACCTGAACCAAGTGTCATAGCCAGACCTGCTACAGAAGCAGAGTGACATACACGGGCACAGTTATCGGTATTATTGTTTCCAAAACAGGTACGAACCATTTTCTGTACCATGTAAATATCTTCATTCGGTGAACGGGAACATGCAAAACCAGCTAAAGATTCTGTTCCATATTTCTTTTTGATTTCCATAAATTTGGATGCAACCAGATCAAGCGCTTCATCCCATGTTGCTTTTTCAAATTCACCGGTTTCTTTATTTTTAATTAATGGGTCAGTAATTCTTGATGGATGATGTACAAAATCAAAGCTTCCGCTTCGCCCTTTTACGCAGAGCAGACCTTTATTGGATGGTCCATCATACGCTTCTGTATCCACAATTTTTCCATCTTTTACTAACAGATAATACTGGCATCCAGTTGCACAATGTGGACAAGTTGTCAACACTTTCTTTTCTACCTGATAAGCACGGTATTTCTTTCTGCGCTTCATAGTAAGAGCGCCTGTCGGACATGCCTGAACACAGTTACCACAGGATTCACAAGTACCATCAGCCCATTTGCCTTCTCCATTTCCAATAATAGACTGGAATCCTCTTTCCATTGTGGCAATTGCGCCTCTTCCTACGATTTCATTACAGGTATTGACACATCTGTGGCATAAAATACAAAGGCTCGGGTCATAAGTGAAAAACTTATTAGAATCATCGATTTCTCCACCGCTCTTTTCACCTTCATAACTGGAACAATCCAAACCATACTCATAAGCATAATCCTGAAGCTTACAATCTCCGTTTCCTTCACAGGAGAAACAGTGAATATTATGGTCTGATAAGAGTAAATCCAGAGTCTGTTTTCTTGACTGGATTACCTTTTCAGACATCGTAAATACTTCATCGCCCTCTGATGCCTGTAAGGTACAGGCCGTATCAATTTTTGTTCTTCCGTTATTTTTTACTTCAACTACACACAAACGACAGGAACCGTCCGGCAGTAAATTTTCTATATAACATAATGTAGGAATCTTGATTCCTATCTTTTTCGCTGCATGAAGGATGGTTGTGCCTTTCTCCACTTCAACAGGATTTCCATCAATCATTAAATGAATCATGTCATCCTCCTCCTTTTCTTTTTTTCAATACACTGATTTCTTAGCTTACACTGATTGCATCAAATACACAGTTTTCCATACAAGTACCACATTTAATACATTTAATCTGGTCAATGATATGCGGTTCTTTCTTTTCTCCAGTAATTGCGCTAACTGGACAATTACGTGCACATTTTGTACATCCCTTACATTTTTCAGGGTCAATCGTATAAACTTTCATTACCTCACAAACATGAGCACGGCATTTTCCTTCTACGATATGCTCTTCATATTCGTCACGGAAATTCTGCAGTGTACTGATAACCGGAAGCGGTGCACTCTTACCAAGTCCACAAAGGGAACGAGACTGAATAAATTTCGCCGTTTCCTCCAGTTTGTCCAAGTCTTTCATTTCACCTTTACCACCTGTAATTTTCTCAAGCAGTTCAAGCATACGTTTTGTTCCGATTCGACATGGTCCGCATTTTCCACAGGATTCTCTCTGTGTAAATCCCATAAAGAATTTTGCCACATCTACCATACAGGTGTTCTCATCCATAACAACCAGACCACCGGAACCGATAATCGCATTAAATTTCTTAACTGAGTCAAAATCAAGCGGTTCATCCAAATGTTTTTCTACCAGACATCCACCAGATGGTCCGCCAATCTGAACAGCCTTAAATGCAGCTCCTTTTTTAATACCGCCACCAATATCATAAATAATCTGACGAAGCGTTGTTCCCATCGGAACTTCAATCAGACCTGTATTTTCAATTGCTCCGGTTAAAGAAAATGTCTTTGTTCCTGAACTGCCTTCTGTTCCAATCGAACGGTACCAATCTGAACCATCTAAAATGATTCTGGCTACATTTGCATAAGTTTCAACGTTATTTAAAACGGTTGGTTTTTCCCAAAGACCTTTTTCTACGGTACGAGGTGGTTTTACACGAGGCATTCCTCGTTTCCCCTCAATTGATGCTGTCAGGGCAGAACCTTCGCCGCAAACAAACGCTCCTGCTCCACGGTTGATATGTAAATGGAAATTCACACCTGAACCTAAGATGTTATCTCCTAAAAGACCATATTCTTCTGCCTGAGCGATTGCCAGTTTTAATCTGGCAACAGAAAGCGGATATTCCGCACGCACATAAATATAACCATCATGAGCGCCAACCGCATAAGCAGCGATAATCATACCTTCCATTAATTTATAAGGGTCACCTTCCATAACAGATCCATCCATAAATGCTCCAGGGTCACCCTCATCACCATTACAAACAACATATTTTACATCGGATTCAATTCGTGCCACCTGACTCCATTTTTTACCCATCGGGAAACCGGCACCGCCTCGACCACGGATTCCGGATTTTGTAATCTCATCAATAACTTCTTCCGGTGTCATCTCAAAAAATGCTTTTACAACTGCCTGGAAACCACCAGCGGCAATGTACTCATCAATGGATTCCGCATCAATATTTCCACAATGCTCTAATACAATTCTGGTCTGCTGATTTAAAAACGGAATGTCTTCCGGATGTTCACATGGTTTTTCTTCATGTTTATAAAACAGCCGTTCAATCGGTTCGCCTTTTAAGACGGTTTTTTCTACAATTTCTTTACAGTCATCAATCTGAACGTGTACATACTGTAAATGCTGTGGTTCAATACGAACTAACGGTCCTAATTCGCAAAGTCCCTGACAGCCTGTTTTTACTGTACCAATATGCGGTACATCTTTCTGCATGCTGACTTCTACCTGGTCTAACCCCTCACAGAGTTTTACCATTTCATCATAGATTTTCTGTGAACCAGAAGCCACACATCCAGTTCCTGAACAGACAAGAATACGACAGGTATAAGAATCAATCTTTTCCTGAGCTTCTTTTTGTTTGTTCAACAGGTCTTCTTTGCTTGCAATACTCATGCCTGATTCCCCCCTCTTAATTCTCTGATTAATTTGACTGCCTTATCCGGTGTCATCTTCGGATGAACATCTTCATTTACCATCATGGTTGGTGCTAATCCGCATGCACCAAGACAAGATACGGTCTCTACGGTAAACATCATGTCCTCTGTGGTACATTTTTTCCCCTCTAATCCCAGTTCTTTTACAATTGCATCTTTTACCGGCTGAGATTTTCTAACATGACAGGCTGTACCGTCACACACCTTAATGACATATTTTCCTTTTGCATCAAAAGAGAAGTTTTCGTAGAAAGTCGCTACACTGTAGGCTCTTGAACGAGTAACTCCGATTTCATCTGCCACATAATTTAACAGTTCTCCTGGCAGATAACGGTACTCTGCCTGAATATCCTGCATAATCGGAATCAGTGAGGCTGGTTTACGACCATACTGCTCAATAATCGCATCCGCCTTTTCATAGTATGATTGGTCTAACATTCCATTTCCTCCTTTATGAGTTTATATATCTTCACAATATTACATTTTTTTGCTCCCGCATCTGTATTTATTATACCGTATTATTTTTTATAGAGCAAGAGTATTTTTGTATATTTTGCCAGTTTTTCTTTATTTTTTATCCGATTTTTTGTATCATTTTTCAAAACAACTCGATAAGAATTAACTAACTCATATTTAAAGTCCAACCAAAAAGGAAGAAAATACTCCAGTCCCTTTTAAGAACTGGAGTATTTTCTTCCTTTTTTCTGTTTCTTCTGCCGATATAATTCATTATCTGCCAGCTTGACCAAATCCGGAATGATCCGAATCTCCGGAGTCAATTTTGCACAGCCCATACACATCTCTATTTCATAAGGCTTTTGTGAATTTTGATTGGATTCTTTTAAATCATCATAAATACGTTTCTTTAATTTTTTTACTTCAAGTTCTGTCATTTCCCCTGCGATACAAAACTCGTCTCCACCAAATCTTGCCAGGATTCCCTGATAAGAGG
>JAIIAN010000503.1 GCA_022717655.1 Bacillota bacterium
ACCCTGCCGTCCCAGAGGTTCTCCACCCAGCCGGTTAAGCCTAAAGACTGGGCAATATAGCAGGAACGGTAGCGGAAGCCGACGCCCTGGACATCACCGGAAAAATAGATGTGTTTCCTGACCATGGTTTCACCTCACTCCTCAAATCTGCCCTTCATCCGAAGCTCCTTTTCCCACAGAGCCACCTTTCCTCTGGCAAACAGACTGATGATCTCCAGGTTTTCATCGAGAATCAGAAGATCTGCGTCAGCGCCTGCTGCCACGCAGCCTTTTTTGCCTTCTTTTCCTAACAGAACTGCCGGTGTGGTAGTTAACAATTTCAATGCCTGCTCGAAAGGCATACCCATCCGCACCAGGATCTGAATGGTCTTATGAAGATATTTCGGAGAAGCGTAGGTAAGACCCACGCACTCACCCTCGGCATTAAACCGTGGCTGACTGCCGAAAGCATCACTGGACATCGTCACATGATCCATGTTCATGCCATCCCGGTGAAGCAGATCAAATAGTTTCACCGCCTGGTTCTCGACCTCCTGATCATCGGAGCCTGCGGTGCAATCGATATAACCGCCCCGTTTTACCAGTTCCACACCTGCGTCCATCAGCTCCGGGGTACGGAGCATATGGGTCGGAAGAAGGTTCTTCGCCGGAACGTCAGAATGATCCAGCACATAAAAAACCGGATCTAATCTGCCTTTTCCGCTTCCCATATGCATAGTCACCAAGCCTGGCGTCCCGCTTAACAAGCCTGCTCTTCTGGCTGCCGTTGCCAGGGCGATCAGATCGTCACCACTTGGATTAGAGCTTCGGTGATCAGAAACTGCCACTTTCACGCCGATCATCGGCGGGATCATCACGATATCTTTTTCTACGCTGCCAGTAATGGTAGTCGGCGGATAACCATATGCACTGGTCAGTGCATACACGGTCATCCCCTCTTCCGTCAGCGCCCGCGCCTTTGCCACCAGATTTTCTACACTTCTGGTGATACCATCTGTGCCTAAAAGTCCCACTGCTGTGGTAATTCCATTCTTAAAAAACACACTCAGCGAAGATTCCGGCACCCGTGACGCCGGTCCCTGCTCTCCACCACCGCCGGTGATGTGGACATGCATATCGATATAGCCGGGAACTACGGTTTTGCCGTTCAGATCATAGATTTCCACATCGGGAAGGTTCTCGTAACCATCGATGTGGTCTGCGATACGGAGGATCTTTTCTCCCTCGATCAAAATATCTTTTTTTCCGATTGGAGATGGGGTGTAGACATTGGCGTTCTTTAGTAATTTCATCATAAATTTTCTCCTTAACTCTGTTAGTATTTATATGTATTCCATTCTTATTTTTCCACCTTTATTTTACCACCAATCATCCTCCTATCCTAGATAAAGTTTCACTGATTTTTTTCAAGTATACAAACACACCATATTTTCTCAAAAAACAAGAAAATTCAATTCCATAACACAAAAGGAC
>JAIIAN010000504.1 GCA_022717655.1 Bacillota bacterium
CACTTAAGGTTATATTAACATCAGAATGTCCTAATCGTTCACTCACGTATTGTATGGCAATATCTTGAGAAAGTAAATAGCTGGCATGAGTATGTCTTAATCTGTGGAAAGTGATAGGCGTGCTGTTATCCATATCTAAATAGTACCTTAAACGTTTGTTGACGGCATTGTTAGATATTGGCTTACCGTTTAATCCTTCAAAAGCAAAGCGGTCACCAAGTGCCCATTTTTTAGCAATATCCATGTATGAATCCGGCATGGTTATTATTCTGTTAGACGTTTCTGTCTTCGTATCTTTAAAAGCCTGGTCTTGCATTTGCCAAGACTTATTCACGTTGATGGTATTGTTGCTGAAATCAAAGTCAGCAGGTGTCAATCCGGTTATTTCAGAAAAACGCAATCCAGAATATATAGCCGTCAAAATCATTTTGCAGGAAACAGAGTCATTATAGCGTATTCTATCAACTAACTTTTTCATTTCGCTTGTTTCTAAAAACTTTAAGTCAGCATCTTTGCTTTTTATCTTTGATCTGGTAGTTATATTTCTGGCAAAGTCTTTTGTAATCATGCCGTCGTCTAAGGCGAATATAACAAATGATCGAATAATGTTTTTTATTTTTAATACAGAAGACTTAACATGATTATCACCGTAGTTATTCAATAGAATTTGAAAGTCTTTAGATGTTACTTCGTTAATTTTTTTGTCAGACCATTCTCTATCAAGCAAATTAGTGGTAGTTCTATACCAAACTTTTGTCGCAGTCTCAAGCTGCGGTTCTTTGAATACGTTATACCAGTCTTTAAATTCATCAATAAACAGAGTATTACTGGTTGATAATTGGTGGCTTTGTTTTTTATATTCAGTTTCAGTTGCCCACTTGTTGGCTTCTGATTTAGTGCTAAATCCGGACTTAGTTTTTCGTTTTCTTTTACCGTCTTGAATAACAAAAACGTTTGCTGTCCAAGTCTTACCTCTTTTGTATATTGACGCCATATAAAAAGCCTCCTTTAAAAGAGGGCTTACATCTGTTATAATTTAATAGAACGCCCCGTGCGTTTATGTCATACAGCACACCCTGTTCTTAGTCCGATGGGGTGTGCTTTTTTATTTGTCTTAACTTAGTTGACAAACGATGTATTCTTAGCTTTCCAGTCTTCAAGTTTAATGAAAACCCAGAAGCTGTATATTCCCAGTGTAATGATTGTAAGTCCTAACCATTTGATCCAATTACCAAACAGTCCGACAGCACTACCGCTGAAACGCAAACGATGACCATCGATAACAGTGTGGTTAATTTTCCAACCGTAAACCATAACCAAAGCCCAAGGGTAGAGTATTCCAAAAGAAATGGCGGTAACTATGAAACCTAAAATAGACCAACCTATCCATTCTAATAAACCACCATCAAAAAACGAATTACGCCCGAACTTTTTTTCGGGTCCATATCCTAACTCCATATAATTATC
>JAIIAN010000117.1 GCA_022717655.1 Bacillota bacterium
GCAAAGTTCATATCTGCCACCCACATCGGAAGTTCATTTTCTGCCACATCCCATTTCAGACAGCCTGTATTTCTTCTATCTGTTTCTTTATCAAATCTGCTGCTCATTTTCTGCCCCTCCATCTTCTAAAAGGAAGCGGATTTTAGAACGGACAATGTCAAATGCCACATCATTCATTCCACTATTTACTACAATATCCGCCTGATTTCGCATTGGTTCTACATAAAGATAATGCATTGGTTTTACCGTTGTCAGATACTGGTCTACAATATTATCAAGGTCACGTCCACGTTCTTTTACATCCCTTGTAATTCGACGAAGAATTCTCTCATCGGCATCAGCATCTACATAAATTTTAATGTCTAAAAGTTCACGCACTCTCGGGTCTGTCAAAAGCAGAATTCCCTCTACTAAAATAATCTGTTTTGGTTCAATATGCAGAATCTTTGAAGAGCGGTTATGCTGACTGTAATCATAAACCGGGCACTCCACCCTCTGACCATTTTTTAATAACTTTAAATGCTCAATCAGTAAATCCGTTTCCAGGGAATCTGGATGGTCATAATTCATTTTCTTTCGTTCTTCAAAAGGAATATCATCCTGACGAAGATAATAATTATCATGATAAATCACTGCTACATCATCTGGAAATTCATTTTTGAGACGATTGGTAAATGTTGATTTTCCTGAACCCGTTCCTCCGGTAATTCCTATAATTGTACATTTCATCTTATTTTCTCCACCTTCTTGTTTGTTTCCGTAAATCAGTGTATCATACCGTTTCTTTCTACGCAAGAGAGCGGAACAAAAAGAATCTCATCTTTTCATTCCGCTCTGTTTTATTTTCTCTTATTCTACTTCTTCTGGTTCCATACTTCGGATATGTTCTTCTATTTCTCCGATATCATATTTCTGGCTGTATTCGGTTAAATAAGAATAATATTCGGTATTGTTGACCGGATAAATTTTTGAATTGTGAATATGGATATCAGAAGTCTCTTCTCCACTCTTCATTAATGCTACCATAGCACTTGCACAGTGAGATGCGATACGTCCAAAGCTATTTAAAATATCATTAAATACCGTTCCTTCTTCCAAACCACATTCACCCTTACTTAAACGTTCTGCATGGTGCATTTTTAATTCGTCACATGACCTTGTAATAATTACGCCAAGCGGTGCCACTCTTTGAGCCATCTCTTTGTCATCATTTACAAAGGCATTGCTTGTAATATTAATGACTTCACGAACCGCTTCCATCACAACATTTAATTCATCCCAGGCTGTTTCTGAAAACTCTGTATGATTTTCATGCATTTCATTTGACATATAGCCAATATAAGAAGCATGGTCACCAATTCGTTCCAGGTCATTAATCATGTGAAGATATAAAGAAACCTGTTTGGTCTGAGCTGTGTTCATCTCTCTTTTTGTTAACTGAACGAGATATTCACCCAGACGGCTTTCATATTTATCAATTAAATTTTCTTTTCTCTGTACTTTATTAAATTTATCCTGCTGATAATCATTTAACAGATTCATTGCACGATTTACATTTTTACGCACTTTTTTAGACATTCCATTCATAACACGATGACACTGTGCAATGGCAAGTGCCGGATAATTAAGCAGACGCTCTTCTAATAAATCAAAATCTGCTTCATCTTCGAGTTCTTCTGCACTATCTTTTACCAGCCAGCATACCAGCCCTTCGATTTTAGAAATAAATGGAAACAGTACAATTACAGTTGCCACACGGAATACCGTATTTAACAATGCAATTGCTACCGGTGTCATAATCATATCTATAAATGTAAAATGCACAACTGCATTTACAGTATAGAAAACAACAGACCATAAAATCAGACCAAATAAGTCATTAATCAGATAAACAAGTGCGCTTCTTTTTCCGTTTTTATTTGCTCCGATTGCAGAGATTAAAACCGGACATGCTGCACCAACACCAATTCCAAGTACGATTGGAAATGCACTTGCAAAGGTTAAAATTCCTGTTACAGACAATGCCTGAAGTACACCAACGGTTGCAGATGCACTCTGAAGCACTGCGGTAAATAAAATACCAACTAAAATACCTGCAATCGGATTTGAAAACATGGTAAGCATGTCTACAAAAACCGGATTTTCACGAAGTGGTGAAACTGCTCCACTCATCATCTGCATACCTGTCATTAAGATGGCAAATCCAAGCATGATATTTCCGATGTTTTTATGTACCGTTCTTTTACAAATCATACGCAGGATTGTACCAATGACTGCTACAACTGCTGAAATTGTTGCTGTAGATAAAACTTTTGCAATTCCACTTGAACCTTCAATATAGGAAAGACATAAAATCCAACCTGTAATACTTGTTCCGATGTTTGCTCCCATGATGATACCAATCGCCTGTTTCAGTTTCATCATACCAGAGTTTACAAAACCGATTACCATTACTGTCGTTGCTGAAGATGACTGAATCACACTGGTAACACCTGTTCCAAGTGCAACTCCCTTAAGTGGAGTATTTGTCATCTTGTACAGAAAAGCTTCTAACTTGTTTCCTGCAACCATTTTCAGACCGTCTCCCATTAAGGACATACCAAACAAAAACAGGGAAACTCCGCAAAGCAGCGACAAAATCATTGAGAATATTTCCATACTTTTCTCCTCTTTTATCTGTTTTTTCTATCTATATCGCTCTATAAGGATATAATTTCTGTTAAAAGCAAGAAAACTTAACATTTCCTTAACCTGAACTTTTCTTGTTTTTAACATTTTCTTTTTTATTATGCCACATCACCACAATGATTACAATCTCTGGATTGTCGAAAAAACAAAAATTTTTTTACAGATTCTCCATTATTTTCTACAAATTTTAGTTTCTCTTAAATTTTCCTATTGACTAATGCACAAATAGATGCTCTCTTTCTGCCCGTATCTTCCCCTAAAAGACGAACTCTATTTTTCCTGCTGTTGTCTTTTTCCAAAATCTCTGTTAAACTTCTTTATAAGAACTACAAATTTTATTTTTTGAAAGGATTTTTTTAATGTATACCATCGGACAAGTTTCTGAACTCTTTGATTTACCTGTCTCTACTTTAAGATATTACGATAAAGAGGGACTTTTTCCAAAATTGGAAAGAAAATCCGGAATCCGCTGTTTCTCCAAATATGAAATTGACTCTCTTTATGTGATTGAATGTCTGAAAAAATCAGGAATGGAATTAAAAGACATCAAACAATTTATGCAGTGGTGTATGGAAGGACCTGTGACCTATTCGAAAAGAAAAGAGCTCTTTGAAATGCGAACTTCCGCTTTAGAATCACAGATTCATGAACTGGAAAAAAGTCTGGCAATGGCAAAATTCAAACGCTGGTACTACGAACAGGCAATAAAAAACGGAAATGAAGAACACATTCACGCTATGATACCGGATAAACTTCCACCTGAAATTTTAGAATTATACCGCCTTGCACATGAATAAAAGAGAATCCTGAACGCAAGATTCTCTTTTTGGTTTCTTTAATTATTCTTTTTCCATTTTCTGCCTTACATCGGATGCAATCGAAACTGCAGGATTACCATAAGGAATCCAAGTCGACTGAAATGCATGATACAAATCAGATTTTCCTGGCCATACCGTTCCAATCACTTCATTTTTCTCATTTAACTGATGAAACCAAGAACCATTTTCATGGTCTAATACCTTTTCATCCAGATATTTCATAAATTTACTATAATCATCTGCATATTTCTGATTATTTGTAATCTGCCACAGGACTGAGGAAGTATTGACTGCTTCTGCCAAAGTCCAGTGCATCCTGTCATGGATAACCGGATTTCCATTCCAGTCAGTCGTATAAACAAGTCCCTCTGCCCCATCGACATTCCAGGCATCTTTTATCGCACAGTTATACAAGGACTCGGCAGCCCATACATATTTTCCTGCCAGAAATCTCGAGTCCTCCGTTTGATAAGTTGAAAGCGCCCACTGGCTGATTAATCTCGCCCACTCAATTCCATGTCCTGGAGTCGCACCATAAGGTTTAAACTGGTCTGCCGGCTGTTCTTTATTACACTCCAAATCTTCTTTCCAGTCTTTTGTAAAATGTTCCGGTATTCTCCAGGAATTTTTAGAAGCCCATTCTATCACATGTTCGATAATCCATCCTGCTCTTTGACGGTATTTTTCATCTGAAAGTGCATCTGCTACAGCCAAAAATGCCTCCACCGTATGCATGTTTGCATTTAATCCACGATAGTCATCTAAAACCGTAAATTCCGTGTTCCAGGTATCAAAACAAAGTTTTTCTTTTTCATCCCAGAAGCGTAAATCAAATAATTCCAGGGCTTCTTTTAAAAGTTCTTCTGCGCCGTCAATCTTTGCAAGCATTGCAGACGACGCAGCCAATATTACAAATGCATGGGCATAGCACTGTTTATTCGGTAGAATTTCTCTATCGGCACGAAGTCCGCTGTACCATCCCCCATGTTTTGTATCCTTTAACGCTCCCTTTAAGCCCTTTAATGCGCCTTCAGCTAATGCCCGGCTCTCTTTATCACCAAGCATTGTTCCAATGCTGTATACATGCAGCATACGGCTTGTAATCCATGTCTCACGATTTCGTTCTTTCCACGGAGTTCCATCATCTCCAAGATAATAAGAACTGCCATCCGGTGAGAGAAACTGTCGTCCAAACTCCAGGAGATTCTTTCTTATCTCTTCTAAAAACGCCTTATTTTCTTTCGTACCTATCTGATATTTTTTATTCTCACCTTCCATTTACAAAACCCTCCCTTTTTCCTGATGTACTCTCGGAATTTTTATGCCTGTTTTATCATGCAGTACTGTTTTAAATGAAAGCCTTTCTTTTGTACCACTCCATATAATTGAAAACCAAATTTTTCATACATCGCCACATTTGCCGGATTATGTGTCTCAAGTGAAATCATTAATTTATTTTTATATGCATAGTCAATCACTTCATCCATCAGCTTTTCTGCCAGTCCATGATGCTGGGCTTTTGGTGCAACCGCAAGATAAATCACATGAAGCCGTTGATTATTATGAAGCTGGGAAGTCCAGCTTGAGTTTAAATAATCCTTTCCCTGAATAAATTTCCAGAGTGTTGCAAGACTTGGGTCTTCCTTGATTAAATAGCTGTCTGTTTTTAAGACTGCAAAAAAATCCACTAAAAGATTATGTAATGCTGCATCATGTTCCGTTCCGTCTGAGACAACAAGGATACTGTTTAATTCACTGCTGTCTGCATAGATTTCACAGGTTTCAAAAAATTCTGTCAAGTCACAGCTAAATAATTCCGGCATCAGCCGTTCCCTTGTCTCCTTATCTGGAATCAAAGCCTGATACAGCGGGTCTTGTGCAAAACATACCGTTAAAAGGCGAATCAGTTTTTCTAAATCTTCTTCTTTGTTCACTCGATATAAATTTGAGCTTTCCATATTTTCCTCCAGGTCATTTTAATTTTTCTCAAACAGTACCACTGTTTCTTGAAGCATCTCCGAGAATTTTGTAACCGCACGAATCAGATACTCAATATCATCTTTGTAATATGCACATTGACGTTCCCATACTTCCTCTAATTGTCTCTGTTCCAGTTCAAGGCTGTCCTTATCTACTTTTTTATTCTTCAGTCTTTCGACCAGTTCATATAGATTTTCATGATGCAGGATTCTTCCTTTGCCCCACATCAAACGCTCCGGCTCTTGTTTCATAATATATTCTGTAAAATGATAGAACACTTCTTTTTCAAATTCAAACGCATAGCAGTTATTATCAATGCTGTAAAATGCATCTAATGTTTTCTCGATATTTCCGGCATTTAATGCAGTCTTTGCCTTTTTTAATGCATGCAGATTGTTCTGTACTGCCTGTTGTGGAAAAATCACTCCATCATCCCAGTCTAGCCGCACAAAATAATCCTGTGCTTTTTTAAAAATAGCAAGCAGTTTTTTTGTTATTGCATCTGCCCTTTTCCAGTCTCCATCTGCCCCAAAGTTTTGATTCCAGCTTTTTATCTTTTCATAGAGACAAATTGCAGTTTCTCTTGCTTTCTTTGTCCGCTCTAAAAGCACGCTTCCCTCTGCACCTGTTTGTTCACACACATTCAAATCCAGACTATCCATACTTGCAGTTAAAACAGCTGCAAAATTAAGCGGCGGTAATGCCAAAGCATCAACTTCCATCAAAAGCTTAAGATAAAACTCATGATGGAACTGATAAATCTCTTCCTCATACACGTCCTGATTATCATACTGTGAATGATAATAATTTTCCATAAACGGTCCGCCACTGAAATCATTTACAAAAGACGGGATTCCCGAAATTGCCATTGTAAAATCATCTGACCAGGTTTCTATCGGATATAACGTTGTCATTCCATCTGGATAAATCCCTTTTGGCATCGCATCTTTATTCACAAATTTTTGAATAAAATCAACATACTCATAAGTACAGCGTATCGCATCTCTCGTACTGTGAGCATGTGCCGGAAGTTCAAAATTAAAATCCGCAATAACGTTTCCCGGCCAGTCCGCTCTTGCCTCAAATACCTGACGGTAAGCCCCTGTAGACCAGTCATATTTTGTATCGGAAATCCCCCACTCCTCTGCTGCAAGCGCACAGACCACAATGGTATGATTTGGCTGATAACCACCCTGAATCAATGCCTTTGCAATTCCGATTATCATTGCAACTGCTGCATTATCGTCCTGGAATCCTTCAAAATAAGAATCATAATGTGCACTTAAAAGAATTATGGAATCCGAACATCTTCCCGGAATCGTTCCAACAATATTATAAGTGTACTGGTCTTTCTCTACTTTTGTCTCGGCATCAAATTCCACCAAAAGATGCGGCACACTGTTTTCTTTTTTATTCTCAATTTTACTCTCTTGCATCAATTCCCAAATCCCTAAAAAATCTGCTCTTGACATAGAAAAAGCGGGAGCTGATGCCGGTCCTGCAATATCCTGCGCATTTAAAGCCGTATCGTCAATCTGAGCATATCCACGGCTTTGCACGGCAATCAAGGCTTTTGCCCCTTTTAAATGTGCCTGATAAACCGGATAGTTAATCCACCACTCCTCTCTTTGATTAATTTCAATTAAGACCAGTTTTCCTTTTACATCTATGTTCTGATAATCTTTGGCTGTTCCTTTTTTCAGATAAACCAGGTCAAATCTTTCAAATCCATCGGTCTTAAAATTAGTCTGATATGCCCCCAATTGAATTTCTTTTTTCTCGCCTGTCTTAGTCTGATAGCGCATTACTGCCTTTTTAAATTCCCAGGCATCGACTGTAATCTTGTCTTTATGTACGTCAACAAGACCTGCTTTTTTCATTTCTTCAACGAGCATATCCCCCGTTTTTCGTTCTGCCAAAGAACCTGCTGTACGATAGCCCAAGATAGGATTCGTTTTTTCTTTTTCCATCCGTCTTGCAAGCTGATAAGACTCTTCTACCTTTAAGCAGGAAAGACAATTTTTTAAAGTCTCTTGAAAACTTGAGTTCTCCACTTTTCTCATCTTCTTTCTATGTTTTTGTCTCTTCCCATCATTTCTTTTTTTATTATACTCTTACCAGCACTCTTGTCAATTTATCGCTGAAGTAAAAATGACAAAAACCCTGTCTTTTTTCAATAAACACAGTCTCTGCCATCTTTTAAATCAAACCATTTTTTCCTATAAATCCTCTATTTTTTGATCTGAGTCCCCTTTTGAAAACCGGCTTTGTAATATACTGAAATAATTTATTATCATTAGAGGAGAAATATTATGAGTATCTTCAGTGTACCACCGGATTTACCGGTTACGAAAAGCAAAGAGGAGATCGACAAAACTTATCGTTACTGGCGATTACATTTGATGATTACCAGTTATATCGGCTATGCCGTATTCTATTTTACTCGTAAAAGTTTTAACTTCGTCATGCCTGCTATGCTGACGGATCTCGGGCTACAAAAAGCCGATATCGGGATCATGGGTACTGCGTTTTATCTCACCTACGGTGTATCTAAATTCTTATCGGGTGTACTTGGTGACCGCTCTAACCCTCGTTACTTTATGGGGATTGGCTTAATGATGACAGGTGTCGTCAATATTCTATTCGGTATGAGCTCATCTGTCTTTATGTTTATCACCCTTTGGATGATCAACGCCTTTTTCCAAGGTTGGGGTTGGCCTCCATGTTCAAAAATCCTGAATACTTGGTACTCACGTAATGAACGTGGTTTATGGTGGGCTATTTGGAATACCTCACATAACTTAGGTGGTGCACTCATTCCAATTTTATCTGGTGCCGTTGCCCTTTATTGGGGATGGCGTTACGGCATGATCGTGCCAGGGATTATTGCCTGTGTCATCGGTTTTGCTCTTTGTTTCTTATTACGCGATCGCCCAACATCTATGGGACTTCCAACAGTCGGTGAATGGCGTAATGATATTGCTGAAAAAGAACATGAAAGTGAAGGTTTAGGTTTATCTAACTGGGAAATTCTTAAAATTTATGTGTTTAAAAACAGCATTATCTGGGCATTAGCATTTTCTTGGTGTTTTATTTATATCATCCGTACCGGTATCAATGACTGGGGTAACTTATATTTAACAGAAACCCACGGTTATGACTTACTTAAAGCGAACTCCGCGGTTTCTTTCTTTGAAATCGGTGGATTCTTAGGAGCACTTTTTGCAGGCTGGGGCTCTGATAAGTTCTTCAACGGAAACCGTACCCAAATGAACATCATTTATGTGTTAGGTATTATTTCAACCTCCTTAGCATTATGGTTCATCCCAAGCGATAACTATTTCGTTATGTGTGGATTATTCTTCCTCATGGGATTCTTTATCTTTGGTCCGCAATTCCTTATCGCAATGGCCGCGGCTGAAAACTCCCACAAACATGCTTCAGGTTCTTCTACCGGTTTCGTTAGTCTCTTCGCCTATATTGGTGCGGCAGCGGCGGGTGCCCCATTAGCGTGGATTATTCAATCTCTCCACTGGAATGGATTCTTTGGTAGCTTGTTTATTGTATCTCTTGCTTGTGCATTATTACTCATTTTCGTGTACTTCTTGCAACGCAAGAAAAATAAACTCAAAGTCTAATCTAGGCATATAAAAATCGGGCTAAAACCATCATTGTTTTAGCCCGATTTCTTTTGTTTTAAATAACCTTTAAAAGATTATTCTAAGCGTTTAGCCATTTCTAACCAATCTGCTTTAAATTCACGGCGCATATTGTTGATTGCATCAATA
>JAIIAN010000505.1 GCA_022717655.1 Bacillota bacterium
GTCCAGTAATGTCTTATTATAATGAAGTGCCGGAGCATTGATACCTGCTGCGATCGCATATACACCGTCACCAACAGAACCAGATGCGATAGTGTTCTCAGAGATCTGAGAAACATCCAGTGTTCCATCATCAATATATGGTTTTAAATCAACCAGCAGGTTGCTGCTTGCGTACTGGTTCAGATACATATAGTCCATCTGAACAACGTCTGGCATTGCATGTCCTGCTGCAGAAGTTGCTAACTTATTCCAGTAGTCGTTCCACTCTGCGAACTGTCCGTCAACGGTTACCCCGTTAGTCTCGGAATACAGATCCAGAGCAGCCTGTGTTCTCTCGTTACGAACCTGATTGCCCCACCAGAACATGGTCATGGACACATCCCCTGCCGATGCTGCTGCAGTTTCTCCCCCCGCTGCTGCAGTCGTTGATGCCGGTGCTGCTGTCGTCTCCTTTGCTGTGTTCCCACCGCCGCAGCCAGCCAGTGATGCTGCTGCCATGGTGCATGCCATTAACAGTGCAATTTTCTTCTTCATAAAATACCTTCCTCCTTGTTTATGAATTGCGTTGTCAAGTGATTTTATTATACGTCATTTTGAATAATAGGTAAACATTTGAAACCGTGTTGTTTGTTCAAAAAAGCGGTGTTTCTGTTTTTATTGCTATTTTTGTATAAGAACTTCTTGTTTTTATATGATATTTTGTATATACTTTTTCTGTATATTCCAATTATATAACATCTGACCTTTGGAGGTTTTCTATAAATGAATGAAAAGAAAGTTTTCAAAAAATACCTGGCCCGGTATCTTCTGGTGATGCTGGTGGTAGTATTCTGCTGCATTCCCTTTGGCGCAGTCACCTACCGCTACATCCGGGACTACACCATTTCCAGCAATTTAAACCAGTTGGAGGAAAATGTGAAAGAGATCGACAGCCAGGTTGGAAAAATGCACATGGTAGTCACCATGATGGGCGAAGACTCTAACCTGTTGGACCTTAAACGGGTTCATGGCACACTTCCAGGAAAACGTTTTCTCTATATGAAATACATGCGGGATCGCCTTTTTGAAATCCATACGATCTACGATTTCTCCTCTATGTCATTTCTCTTATTTACCAACAATCCTGTTTTTGTTTCTGCCAGTCAGGTAGACGATGATTTCTACGATTACTATGGCAAGTTTTTGACATGCGGCGATATGGATGCAGCAGCTTTTCGGAATATGATCGTTCGTGCAGTAGATTCCAGTCCTTATCTTGGAGTATCCGATCTGACCTACTATGGATCACAGCGGAAAATCCATTTAGACCAGGCTCTTTTCTATATTGAATCGGTAGAATCAAGAACCGGTGTCGGTGAAAAAAATGCTTTCATGACCTTTATCATCGATGGTCAAAAAATCATCAATACCCTGCTTCCGGAAGACTGCAGGGCTACCGCCTTGTTACAAATCCAGGATCGTACTG
>JAIIAN010000506.1 GCA_022717655.1 Bacillota bacterium
GCAAAAATTCAACAGATTCATTTTGATGAAACAAGTTCCACTTTGCAGTTCTCATCAAGTGTTCCCATGTTTCAATCAATGTTTTTTCTGGAAGTTGAAACATTCTTTGCGGAGAGTTCATGGATTGCTTTTCCTGTGAAAGCAGATATGTTCCCTGCCCACTAACAAATCGTTTTTCTCCGGGAGCCATTCCTCTTGTAAACAAAATTTGCTCTGCACTCGCACAAGAATATTGGGTCGGAGCCAGTCGGTATGACGTATGATAGAGCGTCCCACCATTGAGCTGAATCGTATAAATTTCCTCCAGCAGATTTTCGTAATTATACCCAAAAGATTTATGGAGGTCATTGAATATGTCACAATAGCTTTCAATGAGTTTTTTCATTCGGGATTTAAAATGGACAACTGAAACAGGCTGTTCATTTTCTTCTACATCCCACAGAGATGCGTATGCCATCTGCCCAAGCATACTATAAATCACACGCATTCGCCATTGCTCAACAGGTTCTGTTGTTCCACGTTCAATCCTATATGCTCTTGCAATAATCGGAATCAAATTGTTTTGCAGTGTCATTCTTCGCCACCGAGATATTCATGCATTATCGTACAAATATTCTTTGAAGCCCTACTTTCATCTTTCTCAAGCTGTTCAATCAAAAGGGTTGCTTTTCCCGCAATAATTGCAAAAGGTAAAAGTCCAAACAAATATCTGTATCCAACCGTGTCAGATGTTTCACCTTTCAACATAGATTCCATATTTGCAAAAATGCTCCAAAGATTTTTCTTTGCCAAAGTACTATATCCGAGACTTGTTAAGAAATTCTTGTGAATTGGCCGTACTTTCGGCATAGGAAGTCTATCAAAATCCGGACTGAGCTCGCTACCAACAAATACCGACGATGGTTTTTTATCTACCAAGAACTCCGTCATCAGCGGCAACACATAATTCGATATTCCCATCGGCTCCACCTGCAAATCTTCTGCATACGGTGACAGCAAAAAGAAGAATTTACCAGAATCAAAAACAGCCGTCGGAAGTTGTTGTGTCCACCCAGCACAGAATGGATTCATAATTGCGACCACATTATCCTCAGATTCCTTGCATTCCTTACAAACCTTTTCCGTATAATCTCCCACACACGATAATATTGCAACAGTTCTACTAAACAGCGTCATCGAGAAAGCTTGTGCAATCGCCAAACCATTTGGACCTGCAAGCAACACCGGCGTTCGATATCTGTATGCCGAATAGAGATAAGCTGCTAGTCCTCTGGTATAGCTTTCCTGAACACCTGCTTCCTTCAAATTATCTGCCAGATACTCTATGACATCGTCTGAATTTTTTAGGACAGCAACTCTATCGTCCATTGATTTACCAGAAGTAAACGATGAAAATACTGTCACTGAAACCGTCTGTTTTTCGCCTACGCGATTGATCTGCGGCAGAAATGCTTGTGCCGCAAT